>JAYVRS010000839.1:0-14716 GCA_043776185.1 Bryobacteraceae bacterium
TGTGACGGTTGCGGATTCTTACTTGGGCCCGAAGGGGCACGGTGGGCTCGGCGATGGAGATCCAGTTGATTTGTCCCACTTCGAGCTCGGCCCGTAGCAGTTCAGCATTGGACCCCACCACCACGCGCCGCGTCACCGGGTTCGTTTCGATGACGTAGAGCGGCTCGGGCTTTTGGCGCTTCACCTCGATGCCCTTGCGCTGCCCGACGGTGAAATGGTGGATGCCGTCGTGCTCGCCCAGCACTTCGCCTTCGGGCGTCACTACTTGGCCCACGGTGCGGGGGCGAGCGATGCCCTGCTCCCGGGAGTAGGCTTCGATGAATGCGCCGTAGTCGCCGTTGGGGACGAAGCAGATCTCCTGGCTGTCGGGCTTGTCGGCCACCGGTAAACCGAGCCCCAGGGCCAGTTCGCGGACCTGCGGCTTCAGCATGCCGCCCAACGGGAAGAGGGTCCGGGCCAGTTGCGGCTGGGTGAGGCCGAAGAGGAAGTAGGTTTGGTCTTTGGTGGCGTCGGCGCTGCGCAGCATCTGCCAGCGGCCGCTCGGCTCGTCGTACTGGATGCGGGCGTAGTGGCCGGTGGCGATCTGGTGGGCGCCCACGCCGTCGGCCATTTCGAGGAACTGGTCGAACTTGATGAAGTTGTTGCAGAGCGTACACGGAATCGGCGTGCGTCCGGCGAGGTACTCGTCGACGAAGGGCTTTACGACGTGTTGCTCGAAGCGGTCCTCAAAGTTGACGACGTAGTAGGGGATGCCCACGAAGTTGGCGACGGCGCGGGCATCGTAGACGTCATCGAGCGAGCAGCAGCGACCAGTGGCCTTGTCGGTCGCCAGTTCCGGCAGACGGCGCTGGTTCCAGAGCTGCATGGTTAAGCCGACGCAGTCGAAGCCTTGCTGGTGCAGCAAGCCCGCAACGACTGACGAGTCGACGCCACCCGACATGGCGACGGCAATCGTGTGTTTAGACATAGGCGGGTGACAGCTTTCGCAGGCGCGCCACCACGGGCTCCAGCGCATTCACCAGCGCTAACACCTGCTCTTCAGTATTTGCCCAACCCAGCGAAAAGCGCAAGCACGACCGGGCATCCTCGCGCGAGAGACCGATGGCCGTCAGCACATGCGACGGCTCCACGGCCCCGCTCGAACACGCCGCGCCGCTCGAGACGGCAAAGCCCTTCAAGTCCAAACCAATCACCAAAGGCTCGCCCTCGATTCCCTCAAACAGAATGTTCGTCGTATTCGCCACGCGTGGCGCATCGGCACCATTCACCCGGGTCCGCGGAATGCGCTCCAGGATCATGCGCTCCAACTGATCGCGAAGGGTGGACGACTGCGGCGGCAGGCCAGCGCACGCCGCGCCGAAGGCGGCGATGCCCGCCACGTTTTCGGTGCCAGGACGGCGATCGCGCTCGTGATGACCGCCGAAGGTCACCTTGTTGACGGGCATGCGGGCGATCAAGGCACCCACGCCTTGCCCGCCATAGACCTTGTGGGCGCTAATGGTCACCAAGTCCGCCATTGGCACGGGGATCTTGCCCAGGGCCTGCACCGCGTCCGTATGCACGGGCACGCCGTACTCGCGCGCCATGGCGAGGATCTCGGCGAGCGGTTGGATGGTGCCCAGTTCGTTGTTCACCGCCATCACTGAGATGAGCGCCGTGTCCGGGCGGATCGCCCGCCGAATCTCATCGGGGTCCACGAGCCCTTGGCCGTCGACGGGAACCACGGTGGCATCCAGTTCCTGTGCCGGGGCCAGCACCGCGGGGTGCTCGACAGCGGTGGTGATGACATGCCGCTTCCCCGAACGCGCCCCGGCTCCCACGCGGGCAAACAAAGCCAAATTGTTGGCCTCGGTGCCGCCGCCGGTAAAGATTACCTGATCGGCCTTGCACCCCACGGCCGCCGCCACCTGTCGGCGCGCGCACTCGAGACGCTGCTTCGCCTCCTGCCCGAAATGGTGAATGGACGAAGCGTTGCCCGGCGCGGAACGCAGACACTCCGTCAGGACCGCCAAGGCAGCTTCCGAAATGGGCGTCGTCGCGTTATGGTCAAAGTAGGAGCGAATAACTTCTAGTTTCCCATGCCCCAGCCCATCATTACCCTCACCACCGATTTCGGACACCACGACCACTTCGTCGCCACCATGAAGGGCACCATCTTGGGCCTATGCCCGGGCGCGCAAATCGTCGACGTGACGCACGACATCACGCCGTTTGAGATCTCCGAAGGCGCCTTCACTTTGATGGAGGCTTGGCGCGCTTTCCCTAAGAAGACCATCCACGTCGGGGTAGTGGACCCCGGCGTCGGCTCCGCGCGCCGGCCCATTCTGGTAGAGGCCGGCGGCCACTACTTCGTCGGGCCGGACAACGGCCTGTTCGCCATGATCTACGGCCCGATGCTGGATAGTAGCGAGCCGGTCCGCGTCCGGCATTTGGAGAAAGAGCAGTACTTCCAGAAGCCCGTCAGCCGCACTTTTCATGGCCGCGACATCTTCGCGCCGGTCGCGGCTCATCTGGCGAACGGAGTGACGCCGGCCAAGTTCGGCCCTCGCATCGAGGACTATCTGAAGCTGCACAACTTCTGGCCGACGCGCACGTCCAAGCGAACTTACACCGGGCAGGTGCTGAAGATCGACCGCTTCGGCAACCTGATCTCGAACTTCTCGGAGACCGAATACGCCGAGATCAAAACGCGCCCCTTCGCCCTCTCGATCGGCACGGAAAAGATCCAGCGGCTGGCGCTCAACTACGCCGAGGTCCCGTTCGGCGAACCGGTGGTGATTATTGGAAGTTCAGGCTTTGTGGAGGTCTGCGTCAATCAGGGCAATGCGGCCAAGCAACTAGGCTGCGGCGTCGGCGCGCCAATCGAGTTGTGGCTGTGGTAGCGTCATAACGATGAGTGTCGATCGCCGCCAAATCATAGCCGCCTTGTTAGGCCTCACTGCCCTGCCCGATCGTGGCTTCTCGCAAGAAGCCATCCCGCTCTCGGCCGCCGACGCGGTGGCCGAAGGCTGGAGTAAGTTCTTCACGCCCGCCGAGATGAAGACTTTCCAGACGCTCGCCCTAGCCATCGTCCCCGCCTACGAAGGCCGCCCGGGAGCTGTCGAGGCCCAAGCGCCCGAGTTCCTCGATTTCCTGTTGAGCCGATCCGGCATCGAAGCCCAGACGCTTTACCGCCAAGGTCTAGCCCGCTACGCCGCTAATCCCGACCTATCGCCCCTCAACAAGCCCTGGACCCTCGGCAACGCCCCCGGTGGGTCTGCGCACCCCGAGGACTTACTCGACCCCTACGAGCGCTTTCTGCGGGCGGTTAAGCAAGCGCTTTACCAAGCCACGGTGAATTCGCGGCAATGGGCGGAAGCCTCGCGCGGGCGAGGGTCGAGCAACTTGTACTGGCTGCCGGTGGCTACGCGGTAGCGGAATTGTTTGGTTTAACTTGCGACCAATGGCGGGGCGGAGGACAAGGCTTCCAGCAAGTCATGCATCTGCGTACCATCAAAGATGGCGGCAGCCTTCTTAGGAAGTTGCACCTTACGGCAACGCCGGGCCCATTTCTTGTCGAACACGACATGGGTACAGTAAGAGATGCTAGCGACGGCGTGGAGAAAGTCCAGTCCGTCTGAAAAATTGAACGTTTCATTAGTGCGGACGCTTTCCCGCATCAATTCCAACTGAACCTTGCTGGTCATGAAGTTCGGAGCGGCGTAAGGATAAATTGCGCTATCCAAGAATTTCCTGAAAACTTTGTCATTTTCATACCGCTCACGCTGTTGATCGAAGGAGTTCTTCAGGTTTACCTTCTGGCTTTGATGCGCTACCTTGATCGCTTCGAAGAACCCATCTTCTATGGCGATCATACTCAGGAGAATGTCCATTGACATCTCAGTCCGTCCATCCCAACGGTCTCCGATCAGACGGATGAAGCCTTCATCCAAGCCTGGATTTTGCCGATCTGGCACCCAGCTTTGCTCCCGTTCGATCACGGCATTCGGGTCCGCGTCAATGAGCGCAAACCTTCCGCCAAAAGACCTTAGATAGCATCTTACCCGCTCAAAAGTGGGGCCGTTGCCGAGAGCAAAGAGCTCGATGACATGCGCCCAGGAGAGCATGAGCGTCCCATTGGTCCGCTCAAGTACTTCACGAAATCGGCAGGGTTGGTCCGTGTTTCTTGCAAGAATTGCGAGGACCGAATGGTCGAGATAAACTCTTGGCGACGGGAGGGTGATCTGAATTTGAAGTGGAGCGGGGGCGGTACTGGAAAAACTCAGCATTCGAACTCCTTTGGCCATCCGCAGTCAGTCAGTCAGTCAGTAGTCCTTCGATATCCCGGCTGCCACGCATCACGTGAAGAATTAGCGCGTCGCCGCCTTCGATGCTGTAAATGATGACGTACTCGCCAACCGCAAAACTCCGCAGGCCGAGGCGCAAATCGTGATCGCGCCGACGGCCAAGCTGCGGATGCTGGCCGAGTAGCCAGCAACGGTCCACCATGGCATCGATCAGCCGGTTGGCGATCTCGATGCTTCCGCTTCGCCGGGCAATGTAAAGCCAGATGCCGTCGAGTTCCACTTCGGCTTCCGGTGAAAGACGAAATGCCATCTAGCGCTGGGTATCTTCAGTGGCAAGGCGGGAAAGACCACGACGCTTTATCTCATCCGCAAGTTGAGTCGCTTCCTGTTCTGTGGTAACTCTACGGCCATCGTCTCGCGCAAGAGATGCCTCAGCCTGATCGACCGCAGCCAGGATTTCGGCCCGCCTCCGCTCCTGCCGTTCCCACAGGGACAAGGCTTCTTGCAGTGCGTCCTCTTCGCGGCGGTAGCGGCCACTCTCGACGGCTTGGCGGGCGAATGCCTTTTGGTCAGCAGTAAGTTGCACTTCCATGATGACAATCCTCTCTATCTACATTATCGAATATAGCCCACGCACCTTCAGGTCACCGATTGGCCGTCCGGAGCGGTCTTCCGTATTGCGTCGTTGGGCGTTGCGTTTCCAGAGACAAGGTCAGGCTCCTTACGCGTTAGCGGGTAAACTGGAAGCAGGCTTATGGACAGGATCATCGGCAAGTACACCAGCCACAAAAAATGAAGGCGGACGAATACCGTTACTGGCAAAGCCGCCCGGTCCACGAGCGCATGGACGCGTTTCTGAACTCGCCACAGCCACTTATGCGTTGAAAGGCGTCATCGTGGATGTATCAAGACTTCAAGGACCTGTTAACCGCATTCTACGCTCCAAGCGCTAAATATTTGATCGGCGGCGGCTATGCAGTGTCGTTTCACGGGCAACCCCGCGCGACCAAAGACATCGACCTATTCATCCAAGCCGATCCCTCCAGTGCCAGCGGAGCGTATGCCGCACTCGCCTCATTCGGCGCAGCGCTACGTTCGCGGCTTGTGGTAGGATCCCCTCCCTAACGGTCAGGGTTCTGTTTGGCTCGTAATCTGCTCGTTCAACAGAATGCGACGGTTTAGGGAGGTCTGCGATCACCTACGAAGATACTCAGAAGGGCAGCCGAGATGCGGTAGCCGCTCACTCCGTGCTCGGCTGGAAGACGCGCGTGGCACTTCAGCGCTTGGAGGTTCAAGTGTGGCAGGGGGCCGTCAGCCGTCGCCGGGGGTCATCTTACTTGGGCCCAGCGTCCCGAATGGCATCGGGCATGTCGCCGAACTTGGCGAAGTTCTTGCGGAAGCGGGCGCTCAGATCGGCGGCGGCCGCGTCGTAAGCTGCGCCGTCCGCCCATTGCCGACGAGCATCCAGGAGGCCGGTCGGGACGTCGGGGCAACTCACCGGCACATGAATGCCAAACACCGGATGCGGCTTCGTTTCGACATTCGCCAGCACGCCGGAAAGGGCCGCCGTAATCATGGCCCGCGTAAACGGAAGCTTCATCCGTTCGCCTACGCCGAACGCGCCACCTACCCAGCCGGTATTTACGAGGTAACAGTGCGCCTCGTGCTGGCGCAGACGCGCCCCGAGCATCTCGGCATAGGCGCGGGCGGGACGGGTCATAAACGGGCTACCGAAGCATTGGCTGAACGTGGCGGAGGGTTCGGCGCTCAAGCCGCGCTCCGTACCGGCCACCTTGGCCGTATAGCCGCTTAAGAAGTGATACATCGCCTGGTCCGGCGTCAGTTTGGAGACGGGCGGCAGCACGCCGAAGGCATCAGCCGTCAACAAGATAATCGTCTTGGGATGGCCACCCACGCCGGGGATGAGCGCGCCCTCAATAAAGTCGACCGGATAAGCGGCCCGCGTATTTTCCGTGTACTCGCTGCTGTCGTAGTCGGCCACGCGCGTGACGGCGTCGATTTTGACGTTCTCGAGCACGGTGCCAAAGCGAATGGCGTTCCAGATTTCAGGCTCGTTCTTCTTCGAGAGCTTGATGCATTTGGCATAACAGCCGCCTTCGAAATTGAAGATGCCCTGCGGGCTCCAGCCATGCTCGTCGTCACCGATCAGACGCCGATGCGGATCGGCGGAAAGGGTCGTTTTGCCGGTGCCGGAGAGGCCGAAGAACAGGGCCGTATCGCCGCCCAAACCACGGTTGGCGGAGCAGTGCATGGGGAAGACATCGCGATCGGGCAGCAGATGGTTGAGGATCGTGAAGACGCTCTTCTTCATCTCGCCCGCATACTCCGTGCCGCAGATGATCACGGCGCGGCGCGTAAAGTCGATGGCGATGCAGGTGGAAGACTTCGTGCCATCGCGTTCGGGTTTGGTTTCAAAGGTGGGGGCGAAATAGAGCGTGAACTGGGGGGCGTGGTTTGCCTGGGCACCGCGCAAGAACAACTGGTGGGCGAACAGCGCGTGCCACGCAAATTGGGTGACGACGCGTATCGGCAGAGTGTAGTGGGGGTCTGCGCCGCCGAAGCCATCGTGGATGTAAGTGACGCCCGCGGCGAGGTGAGCTTGCACTTTCTTCAATAGGCTAGCGAATTGCTCGGGCGTCATGGGCTGATTGACGCTGCCCCAGTCGACGGTGGACTCGGTGAGCGCGTCTCGCACGACGAACTTGTCGCCCGGCGAACGGCCGGTAAACTGGCCGGTCCTCACCACGAGGGCGCCACCGGCGGCGAGTTGACTCTCACCCGCCAGGAGAGAGGCTTCGACGAGCCGCTCCATCGGTAGATTCCAATGCACTCCGGAGGCGGCATCAAGGCCCAGAGCGTGCAGAGCTTCAGGGTTGGGGGTCAAGTTTCCAGGCGTGGTCATGCGATTCTTGTTAAAGTACGGTTGCGAGACCACATTGAGCTAAGCGAGCCCCACAACATTCATCAATCTATCATGCTTAACCTCAGGGTACGTGTTCTCACCTTCGTCGGCCTCTGCGCGATCTCCGCCGCACCGCAAGTCATCACCTTTGAGACCAACGGTTTGAACTACCAGACGCTCACTAAGGGCGGCCTCACCATCATGTTCGCGCAGCTGCCAATCCTCACCAAGGACTACGCTGTGCTGCAGGTGGCCATCTCAAACGGCGCCAAGACCAGTTGGAACGTTAAGCCCGACGACTTCACCTTTCGCCCCGACCAAGGGGTGCCCCTCAAGCCGGAAGCCCCCCGCATTGTCGTCAACCGCTTCATCGAACGGGGTGGCCGCGACGATGCCATCCGGCTGATGACCACGTACGAAGCCGGGCTCTATGGCTTGAGCCGCGTGCGCAGCATCAGTGGCTACGAGCAACGCCGCCAGCAGATGCTCGCCGAACTGACTAGCGCCAAAATCAAAGCGGCCGCCGCCGCTAGCGCCATCGCCTTCGTTTCCGCCAAGTTGAAGCCCGGGGAATCGACCGACGGGGCCGTGTTCTTCGCCACCGGGGGCAAGCCTCTCCCGCTGGGCAAATTGACGGTGAATGCGGGCGGCGAGCAGTTCGAATTCCTGACGATTGAGCCCGTCAAGCCCGCATCAGAGGCCGCCAAAAAGAAGCACGGCGACCCGAACTAAGTCTGGCTCGTATACACTGGGGCCCGTGAAACCGATCTCCTCACCGGACCGTCACGTCGCGCTCGATAGTCTGCGCGGCCTCGCACTCGGCGGCGTGCTCCTCGTCAATCTGCTCACGCTTTTCCGGGTTTCTCTTTTCTCCCACATCGCCGGCACCGACGCTTCAGCCGAACCGGCCGGGCGACTGATTGCCACTTTCGTCCACACCTTTGTCGAATTCAAAGCCTACACACTTTTCGCGTTCTTGTTTGGTGTCGGCGTGGCGGTTCAAAGCGAGCGTATCTCCCTCCACCGCAGTGCCACGCGCTTCCTGCTGCGCCGCTTCGTCATCCTGCTCTTCATCGGCCTCATCCACCTGCTCTTCATTTGGAACGGCGACATCCTCACGCTCTACGCCATCTGTGGACTCCTCTTGATTTCTGCGCTTCGCCTTCCCACGCTCCTGATGGCCATCGCCGGCGCTGGGCTGATCCTGGTTTCGCTGCCCGTTCCGTTTCCCAGTACCCAGGGTCTCGCTCTGCATGGAGCGGCAGCCACGCAGGCCTATTCCACCGGCAGCTTTGTCCAGATCCTGGTCTTCCGCTGGCACGAAACCCATCGGCTCATGCTACCCCTGCTGTTCATGACGCTGCCCAAGACGGTCGGCATCATGCTGCTCGGGGCGGCCGCTTGGCGATCGAAGCTGCTGACGGACCCTCGCCGCGTTTGGCTCCCGATTTTCATTATCGGCTCCACCATCGGACTCGCCGGCACACTACTTCACCTCGATTTCGCCGCCCACGTGCCGTTGGCCATATCCTACGCGGCGGCCATGCTGCGTTGGGTCCCGAATTCCCCGCTACTCGCTGCCGGCGGGCAAATGGCCCTGACCAACTACCTGACGCAGTCCATCGTTTTCTGCCTGGTGTTTTACGGTTATGGGCTCGGACAGTTCGGCCGTCTGGAAGTGCTGCCCACGGCCGCCGCCGGACTCGCATTTTTCATGGCCCAACTCGCCTTTAGCCGCTGGTGGCTTCGCCATTTTTACTTCGGGCCTGGCGAATGGGTTTGGCGCTCGCTCACCTACGGACAGCGCCAGCCCTTGCTGCGTGAAACCCACCCGACTCTTTCGCGGGCTGGAGTGCGTGCGCTGATGGTGGTGGTCTTCCTGTTTGCGATCCCGCTGGTGCATGGGGTGCTCCCCTGGATTTTGGCCAGGCAAAGTCACTACTGGGGCTGGACCGCAGCCGGTCTGCCGGGCATCCTCAATGTGGCGAGCCTGCTGCTGGTCACTATCGCCGCCGTGCTGGTCCTTTGGATCTTGACCACCAACCTTCAGGAAACCCGACTCATGCCATCCCGCGTGACCCTTGGCCTTCGACCGGCAAGATTGGTGCAAACCGGGCCCTATGCCTGGACACGGCACCCCATGTACCTAGCCGAAATCCTTTCCTGGCTTGGTATCGCCGCCTACTTCGGGAACCCGGTGATACTCGCGGTCATCATGATGGGCGCGATGCTCATCATGCCGCTGGTCATCACCCGCGAGGAACGGGCGCTTGAATCGTACTTCGGCGACGAATACCGGTCATATCGCGAGCGCGTGCCTCGATTCACCGACTTCAAGGCTCACCCGCCCCCTGCGCCTTAAACGCTCGTCAGCTTACGCCGCGGTGAAACCGCCATCGACCATAAACGTCCCCCCCGTCGAGTAAGACGAGGCATCGCTCGCCAGAAACAGCGCCATCTGCGCCACTTCCTCGTTGGTACCGTAGCGACCCATCGCAATCTTCGACAACATGAACTCGCGTATTTTATCCGGGCTCTCCGGTGAAATCTGCGTCTCGATCGACCGAATCATCCGATTGTCAATCGGCCCCGGTGCAATCGCATTCACCCGGATGCCCGCCGCAGCCAACTCAAGTGCCGCCGATCTCACCAAGCCAATTACGGCATGTTTACTCGTCACATACGGCGCCCCACCGGCGAATCCGCGTTCGCTCAAAATCGAGGCCGTCACGATGATCGACCCGCCACCGCGTTGCCGCATCGGCGTGACGGCGTGTTTGATCGCCACCCAAACGCTGGACACATTGGTCCGCACCACCCGCTCAAAATCAGCTAACTGGCTATCGGCGATCATCCCCACAGTGCCTTCCATACCGGCATTGGCAAAGACGATATCGAGTCCGCCGAACGCCGCCACCGTAGCAGCCACCGCCGCGGCGGTGCCGGCTTCGTCAGCTGCCTCAGCCACAAACGTCGCCACCGCTTTGCTTGCGCCCAGCCGGGCCACCGTCTCCTGCAGCTTCTCCTTCGAACGGCCCACCAGCATGACGCTGGCCCCCTCCGCGAGAAACAACTTCGCCGACGCCTCGCCAATACCGCCCGTAGCCCCGGTGATCAGCGCAACCTTATCTGAAAGTCTTGTCATGTTATGCCTTAAACGGGCTGCGCTTCATCGCGTAATCAATCGCCGCTTGCGGCACTTCGTATTTCGTATAAGCGCCATTGCCAACAAAGCCGATGTCCTTGATCCCAATGGGGCTCGTGTAGAAGGCATCTACCGTCAGCTTGCGGACCCAGTCGAAGAACTTCACACCGGGGCCCAACTCGCCCGCGCGTTGCACCGTGTAACCGGTGAAGTCATTGTAGCGGCCACTCTTGCGGTAGCCAGCCTCTTCCGTGAGGCGAGTTCGCTCTAACTTATCGGCGGCCACGAGTAAGTCCAGCATCTCGGTCTGCTGCTTCCCAGTCGCATTTACGAAGCCCTTCTGGTAGCGCTTGTTCATCTCGGCATCCAGCCAGCCCAGACCACTGTGGAAAATCTCGGCCAGCTTCGTATTCTGGCTTGAGAGTAAGTCGATAAACTCCGGCGCGCCCGCTTCCAACGCGCTCGCGGACACGTCATCGGCCGGCACAATCAATTGCGCCAACCGCCCCAATGTCTTAAACTCGGCCGCCGTAAAGGCCTTCACTTTGTAAGCGCCTTTGGCGGTCTTCTCCGCCGCCGTCGCTTCGTGTACGTGCTGCGCATCGGCCATCTCCACCGTGCCCGCCGCGGCGACGCCAAACGCAATCTGCCGCAACACCGCACGGCGATCCAACGCTTCTAAAGGTACAAGATTAGACATTGCCCCTCCCTAACTCACCAGCTAAGTAATCACAAGCGCGCCAAGCCAGCGCATTAATCGTCAAAGTCGGATTTTTGTCCGGGTTACTGACAAAAGAGCCCCCGTCCATCACAAACAAGTTCTTCACTTCGTGAGTCTGGCAGTAACCATTCAGCACCGAAGTCTTGGCACTGGCACCCATGCGCGCGGTGCCTACTTCGTGAATAATGCTGCCGGGAATCGAGATGCCGTCCGCTTCGCGCTGAGCCGCACTCAAGCCAGTTACTCGACCGCCCATGCCGGTGATGATCTCGGCAAAGGTCTTCTCCATGTGGCGAGCCTGTTTCCATTCGTAGTCAGTCCATTTGAAGTGGAACTTCAATACCGGAATGCCCCATTGATCGACGACGTTGTTATCGATCTCGGTGTAACTGTGGCTATTCGGAATCATCTCGCCGCGGCCCGCAAAACCAACGTTGCAGCCATAGGCAAAACGAGCTTGTTTCTTCATCTCCGCACCATAACCGTAGCGGCGAGCGGCGCCCTGGAAGCTACCGATGCCTGGCATACCGTAGCCGCCGCCAATCTCGATATGATATCCGCGCGGGAAATCGAGTTTGTTATGCTTGTCCCACATCCACCAAGGCATGAATAGGTGGGCTCCGCCATTGCCATCCGTGTTGTAATGC
Organism: Bryobacteraceae bacterium; assembly: GCA_043776185.1. GTDB lineage: Bacteria > Acidobacteriota > Terriglobia > Bryobacterales > Bryobacteraceae > JALHNI01. The sequence goes on from JAYVRS010000839.1 coordinate 11,723, forward strand.
GGCATGCCTTCGAGCGCCGGCACATAGCCACTTAGCCCGAAACCCACCGTATCCATCAAATAGCGGCCTAACATGCCGGAGCCATTGGCTAAACCGTTCGGAAACTCCTTGCTCTTCGAGTTCATCAGGATCCGGGAACTCTCGCAAGCACTCGCCGCCAGAATCACGGTCTTGCCCCGCACAATCTTGTGCTCGCGCGTCCGCTTATCGACATACAACACGCCGATCGCTTTGCCATTTCCGTTGGTGAGCACCTCGCGCGCCATGGCCATATCGAGCACCGTGCAGAGGCCGGTCTTCATGGCCGGAAATACTTGCACTTGGCTGGAACTGTACGCCGAAGCGGTCTGGCAGCCACGTCCGCATTGGCCACAGTAGTGACAGGCGGCGCGGCCATTCAACGGCTTCGAGATCACCGCGCGCCGATTCGCCACGCAAGCAATCCCTAAATCGTCACAACTTTTTTTCACCAGAATTTCGTGCACCCGCGGCGGCGGCGGCGTATGAAACAAGCCATCCGGACAACTCGCAATGCCATCGCGTGAACCAGAGATGCCAATAAATGTTTCGGCTTTATCGTAATAGGGCGAAATGTCCGAGTAAGTGATGGGCCAATCGAAGCCGAGGCCGTCCTTGGAATAAGGCTTGAAGTCATACTCCGAAAAACGGAATGACATGCGTCCATAGTGATTGGTGCGCCCACCCACAATGCGCGACCGGAACCAGGTAAACTGGCTGCCTTCACCCACGGTGTAAGGCTCGCCCTCCAACTCCCAACCACCGCTGGTCGTCGAGAAATAGCCAAAGGGCTTACCCTTGCCGAAGTACTCCGCTCCGCCTTCGTCAGCACCGCGGTGCGGCACGTCATAGGGCCACTGGTGCTCTTTAAACTCTTTATAGGGATCAAGCATCGGGCCCGCCTCCAGCAGCGCGACTTTGAGGCCTTTGGCGGTGAGCACGTGGGCGGCGGTTCCGCCTCCAGCACCGGATCCAATGATCACGGCATCATACTCTTCAGTACTGCGAGGGACTTGCGACATACTTAGATTCCATCACAATCGCAGGGGCCCCGCGCTAAAGTGAAGAGGAATGCAAATCGATTCAGGAAGACCCTTGATCGCGCGATGGCGTGATGGCAAACCGGCCGACGTGGCGTTGCTGAAAGCCATCCAGGCGAATACGGTTTGGCTCGAAACGCCGCAGCCCGAATTCGCGGCCGTTTGTAAAGCTACTGGCATCGCTGCCGTCGATGGCTTGGACGGCTTGAAAGGCGGCCTGTGGCCCGGCATTCGCTCGGCCGGACGCCGGCGCAGCCCCGATGGCGAGGTCTCCAGCGCCAGCAGCGAGCCGTGGGTCGATGCCAACGGCTACCTGGTCGCCTGCCAGCGTGCCACCGGGAAGAGCGGCTTGTTGGCATATTCGCTGGGCGACGCCGCCACCCGCATGGTCGCCTTTGAGACTCTTGAGATCGCCCTGGCCGAAGCCTGGATGATGGGCGGCAACTTTGCCCTCGAAGTCGAAGACCGGTACATGCGCGGTCTACGTGCCGGCGACCCCAAGGCGGTCGCCGCTTGGACGAAGCTCGGCCGCACCGCCGCTTGGCTCAAACAAAATGTGGGGTTGTTCGGACGGCCCGCGATGCCCGTCATCACCGTGCTCTACGATGGCCGCGCCCCCTCGCGCGAACTCGCCAACTTACTCTTCCGCCGCAACGCCAGCCCCTCCATCGTCACGGCGCCGCCCGCGCCTTCACCGCACATCAAAGCCCTGGTCGCCGCCAGTATTACCCCGCCCGACGAAAACATCAAAGCCGCCATCCTCGCCCATGCCTCTGCCGGTGCCATCGTCATCGTCGACGCTGACTGGTGGCAAACCCCGGCGGCCAAGACCGCGAAGGAAGAAGAGGACCGTGTCTTCTTCTCGTTGGGCAAAGGTCAAGTGGTCGCTTACCGCAAACGCATTGCCGAGCCTAGCGAATTCGCTCTCGACGTTATCGATGTCGTCACCCACCGTCAACGCCCTCTCCGCCTTTGGAACGCCCCCGCCATCATTGGAGTAGCTTCGCAGGGCGTCCGCACCGGCACGATTCTCACTTTGCTCAACTACGGAGTTAGCGTCCCTGAAGACATCCAAGCCCACGTCTTAGGCACTTACACCCGGGCCCTCATGCATCTGCCTGGCGTCGCTTCGGTATCGCTCAAAATAGCCAAGCGCGCCGCGATGTCAGAGGTCTTTATCCCCAAACTCGAGCGGGCTTGTGTCATAGAATTTACCTGAGTATTTTACTCAACACTCTTACCGGATACTCGTCCGTGATACGCTCACTGCGCCCTTCGCGTTGAAAAACCAGTTGCCGATGGTCCAGCCCCAGTTGATGCAGAACGGTTGCGTTGAAGTCATGCACGCTCACCGGATCCTCGGCAGCTTTGTAACCAATCTCATCAGTGGAGCCGAACACCATTCCACCCTTCACTCCGCCGCCCGCCATCCAGGTCGTAAATCCCGAAGGATTGTGGTCCCGCCCGGCCGTGGGCCCTGGTGACTGCGCAATCGGTAACCGCCCGAATTCGCCGCCCCAGACGACTAAGGTGCTATCCAGCATGCAGCGGTCTTTGAGGTCAGCCAATAACGCACCAATGGGTTGATCGGTTTTCTTGCAGCAGTAAGTCAAGTTCTTCCGCAAATCATTGTGATGATCCCAAACATTGCCTTCGGTAAAGACCTGGATCATTCGCACGCCACGCTCCACTAACCGGCGCGCCATTAGACAGCGCTTGCCGTAGGTTGCGGTAGCATCGTCGTTCAAACCGTAACGCTCCTTGGTCGCCTCGCTTTCTTTGGATAGATCGAGGGCGTCGGTCGCCTCCAGCTGCATCCGGGCCGCTAACTCATATGTGGACAAGCGCGCATCCAGATCTGGATGATTGGGGCGAGCAGCGCGGTGTGCCCTATCGATGCGATGCAACATGCTGCGGCCTAAATCGTTAATTCCCG
>JAYVRS010000840.1:0-4094 GCA_043776185.1 Bryobacteraceae bacterium
CATGGCCGAGGGCAGGTGGAACCCAACGCGCTCGCCGTTGACGGTTACCTCCAGCAACGGATACTCGTAGCTCGCACCCGGGTAGGAGATTTGGGATGACGTGACCCGGGTATGGAAAGCGGAAGCGTCGTAGCCCAGTCTGGTTAGTAGCGCGTTGATTACGTCCACCGGATTGTCGCTGACCGGCACGGCGGGGGGAGCCGGTGTAGGAGGGGCCGGTTCGGGTGTAGTGTCGAGCGGCTGAAGGCTGCTAGGTGAGTTTCGTACGGCCTCCACTTTCGGGGGGGCTGTTCGCGACGAGCCCCGGACTCCTGTCGAGTTTTCGTCAGCTGACAGTAGCGTGGCAGTCGGGTTTTGGGCACTTGAGCGAATCGCGGCAGGGCCTGCAGGCGGAACTGGCGCAGGGGGCTGGGCGGCCAGCATCATGTCAAAGAATGCGCCGCGAGAGGGCGCAGTGGCTGGGGATGACGCATCTCGTGCTGGTGCAACACTTTGAGCGGTATTTCTGCCGGACGTGGTTCCAGCGGTGATCCTGGTGATGTCTGCGCTGCGGGCCGCGCCTTCGATGTTTCGCAAGTACATTCGCTTGCCTCCGGTGATGGGTAAGCAAGCGGATGCCCAAACTACTTTTGGGAGACCACGGGCTCGCCCACCATCACGCGGAACGGGATGACCCGGGTGAAGACCTCCACCTCAATGAGCACCGTTCGCGGGGCGAAACTGGCACCGGGCTTCATCTTGACGATCAGCTTTCCCTTGGACATAGGGGCTAGTTGGGCCGGTTCAAACGAGGCTTCGACATCGGGATCACGCATGGGACGAAGTTTGGGAACCAAGTAGCCGTCCATGCGGTTTTCAAACACGTGCTCCAGTCGCGGGGACGCCTGGGTCAACACCGGGCGCTGGGTGGTCTCGGCGAAGCCAAACGAACTCATGATTTCGCCGACCGGTGGATTCTTGATCCGTTCCTCAATTTCACGCTTCTGTTTTTCGGTCACTTCGGCTTCGGCGGTCGCGACGGCTCCACAGCCCATCGGGGTGGCGACGCAATTGCGATCCGGCAGATACCACATCCATTTGCTGTCGACCAGTTTCCAATAGCTCTGCATGGGGAGCTTCATGCGAAGCACGCCGCCCATGGCCACCATGCGGTCCTGCTCGGTTAGAGTGAGCACGATGGCCTTGGTGAAGTTCTCTTCGAACTTGATTTCGTTGATCTGATAGGTAAGGTATGGGGGCTTGGGGGCGGCGTAGTAACGGTCCTTGGACTCTTCGGCGACGAATTCGTCGGAGAGACGCCATTTCTTGTCGACGTAAGACTGGTAGAACTTGGCGACGCGTTCACGCAACGCGGCGTCGGTGATGGGCGGCGCTTTGCGAAAGACTTCAACGGCCGTTTGGGGAGTGGCCAAAGGCGCCAGCATCAGGAGAATGGAAAGGGTGCGCATGGGGAAAAGCTTCATTGTTACGACGCGCGGCGAGCCAAAATAGTTCGCTGAAATCGCTCCTGCAGTTTATCAATTATGTTGAGCGCGTTCGAGGCGATCGCGGATGCCATCCCAAGCGGCGGATACGGGGGGTGATTCGACGGCGATCCAGTCCCAACCCTGGTGGTCCACGCGGTGGAGCACTTCATAGAGGCGCTGAGCATAAAGAGCCGGTTCCAGGGGCATCTGGACCTGTTGGCTGGCGGGGCGATCTTGGGAAATTCGCAGCCACACGCCGCGCCCAATGGCCGGGGTTTGGCCTAACGAAAGAGGCGTCATCGGACTGTAGTGCTGCGGATGGAGCCCTGGGGACGCGTGCGCGCCTGCTTCATGGGGGGCAGTTGCGGAGGCAAAAGCGCAGCCCAGCACCTGCTCCAAGTCAGCCCGCGGAATCATGCCGGGGCGTAGCAGGGTGGGCGGGCCGGCGAGGCTCACCACGGTCGATTCGATGCCGACGTCGGATGGCCCCCCTTCTAAAATGAGGTCGGCGAGCGAGGGGAGTACGTGCGCCGATTGGGTGGGAGAGAGGCCCATAAAGGGGTTAGCGCTGGGCGCGGCGATGGGGACGCCAGCCGCTTCCAGAAGCGCGAGGGCTACCGGATGGCGGGGAACGCGCAGTCCCACGGTCGGAAGTCCGGCGGTGACGCGGCCGGGGATGACGTCCTGCTTGGGCACCACCAACGTCAACGGGCCGGGCCAGAAGTGCGTCGCCAGACGCTCGGCTTCGGCTGACCAGACTTTGGCCAAGCCCCGAGCGACCTCAATATTGGCGCAATGGACGATTAAGGGCGACGTAGCGGGGCGGCCCTTGGCGGCAAAGATCCGGTCGACGGCCCGCTCGTCGAGCGCGTTGGCTCCGAGGCCGTAGACGGTCTCGGTGGGGAAGGCGACCAATCCGCCCGCGCGGATGATGGCCGCCGCTTGTTCGATGGGGGTGGTCAGTCGTCCAAATCCTTGTCGTCGCCGGCGAGCTTGCCGGTCTTTTTCCAGACCAAAAAGGAGTGAATAAAGGCATCGATATCGCCGTCCAGGACTTTGTCGGTGTCGCCGAGCGCGAGCTTAGTGCGCAGGTCTTTTACCTGACGATAAGGGGCGAGGACGTAGTTGCGAATCTGGCTGCCGAAGTTGATGTCGCTTTTGGAGGCTTCCAGTTTCCGCTCTTCCACGCGGCGCTTCTCCATCTCGTGCTCGTAGAGGCGGGAGCGGAGAACCTTCAGCGCCGTGGCCCGATTCTTGTGTTGGGAACGCTCGTTTTGGCACTGAACGACGATGCCCGTGGGCAGATGGGTGAAGCGCACGGCGGACTCGGTGCGGTTGACGTGTTGACCGCCAGCGCCCGAGGCCCGGAACACGTCGATTTTTAGGTCGTCTGGCTTAATGTCGATGACGATGTCGTCATCGATTTGGGGGAAAACGAAGGACGACGCAAACGAGGTGTGGCGGCGACCGGCCGCGTCAAAGGGCGAGATCCGCACCAGGCGATGCACGCCGATCTCGCTTTGCAGCAGACCATACGCATTTTCGCCATTCACCTCAAAGGTGACCGACTTGATACCGGCCCCGTCGCCCGCTTGGCGATCGGTCTCTTCAATTTTGAAGCCGTGGCGTTCGGCCCAACGGTAATACATGCGCGCCATCATTTCCGCCCAATCCTGGCTTTCGGTGCCGCCGGCCCCCGGATGGATGGTCATGATGGCGTTCTTCGAAGCGTTCTCGCCGCTCAGCAGCATTTCGGTTTCGAGCTTGTCGATGTGTTTGGCGAACTGGCGAAGGTCGCGACCCAAATCGACGAGGACCGGCTCGCCTTCGCGGCCCAGTTCGAAGAGCGTATCCAACTCCTCGGTCATGGCCGTGACGCCCGCTTCCGTGGCGATCGATTCTTCCAGGCGCTTGCGCTCCTGCATGGCTTTCTGGCTTAGGTCCGGGCTGTTCCAGAAATCGGGCTGGGAGATTTGCGCTTCAAGTTCGTTGAGGCGTTGCCGTTTCGCAGCCGAGTCAAAGATAGCTCCGCACAGCTTCAGCTTGCTGGCGGAGCGGTTGATACTCGCGATCGAGTTCTTCGAGGGTCATCACTGGTCAGTTTAGCAATTCGGCGCGGCCGATGGCTGGTTCGCTCGGATTTAGCGAGTTAAAAGCGTTTGGCCAAATCGGGCGCGATCGCCCGGTTGCCGCCCGAGCTGGAGGTGCGGCTTTGCGGCTCCAAAATTTCATTCCAATCACTAGCGAGAGCCTCATCGAGGGCTAACAAATCGTGGCGCGTCTCGCCCTTGGCCACCTCGTCGCGAACTGGGGCCAGCGCTTCACGCGCGTCGAAGACCCGCCGGCCATTGCGGGCGTAGAGACGAAGCGTCTGCGACAGGCATCTTTCGGCCAGAGCCAGCGCCGCATCCGGGGCCAAGCCGGATTCGCGCAACGAATCCAGCGTGCGGGCGAACATGGGTAACGATTCCGCATGCAACCTTTCGACGCTGGTGGCCAATTGCTGCTTTCCGCCGGAATTTAGCCGGGTAAACTTCAACCCGTCGGCTTCTAGGAGCCGAGTCACGGGAGCCAGCGCCAGCGAATCACCCTCGCCAACAAAGCGGCCCGGTTCGGCGTGGGGCAGCG
>JAYVRS010000841.1:0-4092 GCA_043776185.1 Bryobacteraceae bacterium
CTTGAAGTTAACCTGACGAGCCTACCCAAGGCGAGCCCGCCAGCTACTGAGCGATAGCGACATAATCAAGGTATCGTGATCAGCAGCGAACGCATAGAAGAGCTACGGCGGGTGGAAGTCTTTGGCGCGCTAACCGAGGATCAATTGCAATGGTTTCTGGAGCGCTGTGAAGAGCGCAGCCTCGAATCCGGCGAAATCATCAGTCAAACCGGCGACCCCGCCGATAACATGATGGTCCTGCTGGAAGGTGAGTTGCAGGGCAGCAATCGCGAAAGCGGCAGCGATAGCTTCATCTTCATGATCGAAGCAGGCAGCGTTTCGGGAGTGCTGCCCTTCTCGCGTATGACGCACTTCATGGCTACGCTGCGTGCCGTGCGCCCGTCTCGCATTTTGCGCTTCCACCGCGATCACTTCCCGGCTCTTTACACGGAGCTCCCCGACCTGGTGCCGAAACTGGTAAGCATCCTGACGGATCGTGTCCGAGAGACGGCCAAGCAGATCACGCAGCATGACAAGCTCGCCGCGCTCGGCAAGCTTTCCGCCGGTCTGGCCCACGAACTGAATAACCCGGCGGCGGCGGCGCGCCAAGCCAGCCTTGCGGCTCGCCGGGCGTTCGAGCAGTTCCAGGTGGCCGGGCATGGCTTTCTGGCCTTGCGCCCCACCGAGGCCTTTCTGCAAGAGGTGTTTGAATTTGAGCGAGTTGCCGCGGCCGGCGTGCGCCAACCGCCGGCGCTGGACTCGCTAACCCGCAGCGACCGCGAAGGGGCCATGGGTGAGTTCCTCGACGAAGCCGGAGTCGCCGAACCCTGGGACTTAGCCGGCGCCTTCGTCGATGCCGGCTTCGAACGCGCGGACCTCGAAAAACGCACTCAGGGTTGGGCCCCGGATTGCCGGGGCTATGGACTGCAACTCGTCGCCTCCGTCATCCAGATGGAGCAGGTGCTGGCCGAGATGCTGACGGCCACCACCCGGATCTCCGATCTGGTGAAGGCCATCAAAGAGTATTCTTACATGGACCGCGCCGCCTTGGCCGAAATCGACTTAAACCACAGCCTCGACACCACACTGCGCATGTTCAGCTTTCGCCTCAAAGAAGGCATCGCCGTGGAGACCGATTATGACCCCACGCTCGCGAAAATCAGTGCGCATGGCGGCCAAATCAATCAGGTTTGGACGAACCTGATCGACAACGCCATCGATGCCATGCTGAGTTACAAAGAACGTGCCGAGCCGGCCAAGCTAAAGGTGCGTACCCGCACGGAAGCCGACTTTGCCTTAGTGCAACTTACTGACAACGGCAGTGGCATCCCCCCCGAAATCTCGACGAAAGTCTTCGACCCTTTCTTCACCACGAAGGCCCAGGGGGCGGGCACCGGCTTGGGGCTGGATACGGTGTATCGGATCGTCCACCAGCACCACGGGACCATCGAATTTGAGTCGAAGCCGGGCTGCACGGTATTCTCCATTCGGTTGCCCCTGCGGCAGAAAGCCTGAGTTGGGCCCACGAAACTTGAGAGACTGAAAAGTATATCGTGGCAAAACCTTATCTGTTGACCGTTGACGACGATCCAGAAGTACTGCGCGGCATTGAGCGCGACTTGCGGCGCCGTTACTCAAACGAGTACCGCGTCATTCGCGCCGATAGCGGCCAAGCGGCCCTGGATGCCTTGCGCCAAATTAAGGAGCGCCAGGAAGATGTCGCCCTGCTGCTGGCTGACCAGCGCATGCCGGAGATGGACGGGGTCACCTTTTTGAGCGCGGCTCGCGAGTTGCATCCGGAGGCGCGGCGCGTGCTGCTGACGGCCTATGCCGATACGAATGCCGCGATCCAGGCGATCAACGACGTCCAACTTCATCACTACCTCTTGAAGCCGTGGGATCCGCCGGAGCAGCATCTCTACCCCGTGCTCGACGACCTGCTGAACGACTGGCACTATACCTACGAGCCTCCCTTCCGCGGCATTCGCGTCATCGGCCATCGCTGGTCTCAGGACGGGCACCGCATCAAAGACTTCCTGGGCCGGCACCAGGTGCCGTTCCGCTGGACCGACGTGGAAGCGGCCGCGAAAGAGCCGGAGCTCGACGCCGTGCTCGCAACGCGGCCAAAGCTGCCGCTGATGCTCTTGGCCGACGGCACGCAACTGGAGTGCCCCTCCATCGACGAGATTGCCGCCAAGCTGGGCTTCAAAACCCAAGCCGATACGGAGTTCTATGACTTCCTGATCGTGGGCGCGGGCCCGGCCGGTTTGGCGGCGGCGGTCTACGGAGCCAGCGAGGGCTTGCGGACCTTGCTGATCGATCGCGAAGCGCCCGGTGGGCAAGCGGCCCTCAGTTCGCGTATCGAAAACTACCTCGGTTTTCCGGCCGGCCTCAGCGGCGGCGATCTGGCGCGTCGCGCCGTGGCCCAAGCGCGCAAGTTCGGTTGCGAAATTCTCGCGCCGCAAGAGGCGCTGCAACTGCGCACGGAAGGCGCATTCAAGATGCTGACGCTCAATAACGGGGCCCAAGTGGCGGCCCACTCCGTGCTCATCGCGACGGGCCTCGCCTGGCGGCGGCTGGAAACGCCCGGCATGGAGCGATTGCGCGGCAGCGGCGTCTATTACGGTGCGGCGATCACCGAAGCGCTCAGTTGCCAGGACGAAGATGTCTATGTCATCGGCGGTGCCAACAGTGCGGGCCAGGCCGCGATGCACTTCTCTCAATACGCCAAGCGCGTGCGCATGCTGGTCCGGGGTGCCGGCTTGGCGGCGACCATGAGCCAATACCTCATCGACCAGATCGCCGCGCGGCCCAACATCGAAGTGCTGGCGTACACCGAAGTGGCAGAGGCCCACGGCGAGGAGCAGTTGGAAGAGATCACGCTGCTGGATAAGCAGACGCAGGCGACGACGCGCGTACCGGCTCAGCTGCTGTTCATCTTTATCGGGGCGCAGCCTTGCACCGGCTGGCTGACGGGGCAAATCTGCCTGGACGAGCATGGCTTCGTCCGGACCGGACCGGCCCTCAAAGCCGACGGCAAGCTGACTCGCAATTGGCCCCTGAAACGCGATCCCTATTTATTAGAGACGTCGATCCCCGGCGTCTTCGCGGCTGGCGATACGCGTTCCGGCAGCGTGAAGCGCGTGGCCAGCGGCGTGGGTGAGGGCAGCGTCGTGGTGCAGTTTGTCCACCACTACTTGGCGACGATCAGCTAGGCCTAAGTCCGTTTCGTTCGGCATGGGATAACATAGCGTCATGAAATGGTCTTTCTTTCTTGCCCTGGCCCCGCTGCTACCCGCCCAACAGCCCTGTGATCAGCTCAGCCAGCTGAGGCTTACCCAGGTGACGGTCACCGCCGCCCAGGTGATTCCGGCCGGCAAGATCCCCGCCCACTGCGCCGTCAAGCTTACCGCCCGCCCCACTAGTGATTCGGAGATCCGCATCGAAGTTTGGATGCCGGTTGAAGGCTGGAATGGCAAGTTTCAACAGGTGGGCAACGGCGGCTGGGCGGGCTCTATCCCGGCCGGCTCCATCAGCGCGGCGGTGGCTCGCGGCTACGCCGCCGCCGGTACGGACGATGGCCACAGCAACCAGACCCCCGGCGCCACCTGGGCCATTGGCCACCCCGAAAAGCTGATCGACTTTGGCTATCGCGCGCTCAAAGAGACCAGCGTCCACGCCAAAGAAGTAATTCGCGCCTTTTATGGCAAAGACGCCGCGCGAAGTTACTTCGTCGGCTGCTCCGACGGCGGTCGCGAGGCTCTGATGCAGGCTCAACGCTATCCCGAAGACTTCGACGGCATCATCGCCGGCGCCCCGGCCAACGACTGGTCCTACTTACTTTCCGCCGCCGCCTGGAATATCCAAGCCTTACTCAAGGAGCCCGGAAGTGCGATTCCGCCCGCTAAGTTGCCGGCCATTCAGAAGGCCGTGGTTGCCGCCTGTGACCAATTAGATGGTGTCACCGACGGCTTACTCGACGACCCGCGCCAGTGTCACTTTGACCCCGCGGTTCTAACGTGCAAGGGCGAAGATACGATGGATTGTCTCACCGCCCCTCAAGTAACGGCCTTGCGTAAGATCTACCAGGGTCCGCGTAACTCGCGCACCGGT
>JAYVRS010000842.1:0-4092 GCA_043776185.1 Bryobacteraceae bacterium
GGCCCGTGGGGTGCCCGAAAGCGGCGTTACCCTTACGCCATTTGCACCGCCCTACTAGTCTCTAGCCGCCGCATCTCGAAGACTCCTGGTAGCGGCAGCCACTAACGTCTGCACGGCGAGCGGCGGCATCAGTCAGCAACTAAATAGTTGGAATCGTCACTCGGCTGTTATAAGATCGTGAGTGCGTTGTGTCATAGACCCTGCAACTCTATGAAAAATCATAGTATTCGCTTCCAGATTCAGAAGCTTAGGAATTGGACAATTACATGAAAACTAAGTCGTTATTGCTGTGTGGCATGTTGTTTCTCGCACGAGCCACCTCAATGTGGGCCCAAGTGAGCACCGGATCAGTAAACGGAGCCGTTACCGACCAGAACGGAGCGCCGGTTCCCGCAGCTAAGGTCACTGCGAAACAGTTGGCCACCGGACAGGACTTCCAGGCGGCTACCACTGACGCCGGACTATTTCTTTTTGGTAGTTTGCCCGTCGGACCCTACTCGATCACCACAGAAAAGGCGGGCTTCAAGAAGCTCACCCGCACAAACATCGAAGTCCGCATCGCCCAGCGCCAGGAAGTTCCAATGACCTTGGAAATCGGCGATCTACAGCAGTCCGTCGAGGTCTCCGCCTCTGCCCAGTTGCTCGAGACTACCACTTCGATGCGCGGTCAAAATGTGTCCGCTCAACTCCTCAGCAATCTGCCCTTCTTTGCAGGCGGCATTCGGAACCCCCGTTCCTTCGTTTCGTATATGCCCGGCGTAAACAACGTTGCTGGTGAAGTCACCGTCGCCGGGTCCGGCGCACGCGGTCAGGAAATTCTGATCGACGGAGCCTCGGCCACCATCCCCGAATCGGGCGGCACCTCCTTCAACTTCCCCGCCGCCGAACTCTTCGGCGAGTTTAAACTCCTCACCGGTACCTTTGATGCTGAGTACGGCCGCTTCGGGGGCGGTGTCGAGGTCTATGTGACCAAATCAGGCACCAATCAACTCCATGGCGCGCTGTTCCACAACCTGCGCCGCGACATTTGGAACGCCAATGCCTGGGCCAATAACGCCCGCGGCGTCGCACGCCCGAAAGATCGTTTCAACGAATACGGCGGTGCCATCGGCGGACCCATTTGGATCCCGAAAGTATACGACGGTCGTAATAAAACCTTCTTCTTTGCGACTTACTCCAAAGACAAGCGTCCGATTAGCACCGGCCAAGCCCTAAGCACTGTTCCCACGGCTCTGATGCGTGACGGCAACTTCTCCCAATCGCCCCAAATCATCTACGACCCGGCGACGACAGTCGGCAACCTCAGAACCGCCTTCCCTGGCAACATAATCCCGCGATCTCGATTCAGTAAGATCGGCACCAACGTCGCCGCCCTCGTTCCAACTCCTACCCGAGCCAGTCTCATAAGCAACTTCGACTTCGTGAACACCACGGCCTTTGATCGGTTCGTCTATAGCTTGAAGTTCGACCACGCTTTCACCCAGAACAATCGCCTCTCTTTCTCCGTCACTAAAGAAGACGGAGTCTCCGACGCTCTCGCCGCCCTGCCCGGTGCCCTCAGCCAGGGCCTACAGACCTATCAACGCCCTGATAACTGGCGCTTCAACCACGACTTGGTCATCAAGCCGACCGTCCTCCTGCACACCACCTTCGGGTACTCTCGCACCCGTCAGGTTTGGGACAACCCCTTTCAAAAGGGCTTCGCTTCGAAACTGGGTTTCCCAGGCATCGGTGGCGACTCGGACGCCACGCCCCGCATCCTTTTCAATGGCCCCGACAACTACACAGCCTACGGCGTCCAAGACGGAAAAGTCTCCAACGGTGGTCAAGTCAACGTGACCTATCACTTCAATCAAACGCTCAGCGTCATCCGCGGCAAGCATGAATTAAAGTTCGGCGGAGACATCCGACGGCTCCAGACTGGCCAAAGCCCCGTCGATCTCGCCTCCACCAATGGCCGTTATCAATTCGCTCGCGCCCAAACCGCCCTGCCCACAAACCTCGCGGGCTCCGGCAACGCCTTCGCCAGCATGTTGCTGGGTTTACCCGACCAAGCCGACCGCACCGCAACTCCCGTCATCCCTCCCGCCATTCGCTACGGATATCACGCCGGCTTCTTTACCGACACATGGAAGCTCAGCACCCGGCTCACCCTGATCCTCGGCGTCCGCTACGAAGTGCCGATCGGCTGGCATGACAAAAACGGCAACTTCTCTTCCGTGAATCGGACGCTGCCCAATACCGCCGCCGGCGGTCTCCCAGGCGCCCTCGAGTTCTTAGGTAAAGGAGCGGGCCGGACGGGCCAGAAGCGTCCGTATGCGACCGACTTTACCGAAATCGGGCCCAGACTCGGCTTCAGCTACCGGTTGAGCAACAAAACCGTCCTACGCGGCGGCTATGGAATCTACTATCAGACCCTAGGCGGCGCAGGTTGTGGTTGCCGAGTCGGCTTCGCCAACCCTATCACTCTCGTCTCTGACGGCGTCAGCGGTGCTCTCAACTGGGACAATGGAATCGCGGCTCCCGCCAGCTTCAGTCCCCCACCCATCCTCGATCCGACCCTTGGCAACTTCAATAGTGTCGAAGTCTTCTCTGCAAACTATGGCCGCGCCCCCCGCATCCACACCTGGAGTCTCACCGTCCAACGGGAAATCGGAAAGTACTTGCTTGACGTCTCGTATCAAGGAAATCGTGGCCGCGGCTTGAACTCAACCGTCCTGCTCAATCAACTGCCAACTTCCCGCTTGTCGCTCGGCTCCTTGTTGCAGCAGCGGATTGACAGCCCGGCTGTCATCGCGGCAGGCTTTACCAAACCCTTCGTTAACTTCCCGAACGGCCAAACCTTGGCCCAATCCCTCCGCCCCTACCCGCAATACTTCGACATGTTCGAAGCCAATGCCGGGGTGGGACGAAGCTGGTATGACTCCTTACAGATGAAGGTCGAGCGCCGCTTTGGCGACGCCCAAATCCTCGGTTCCTACACTTGGTCCAAGACCCTCGGTATCGGCCACTTCCGCCAGATTTTCAACCAAGCGTTTGGCACCTCCGGCTATAGCGTTTCCGCCCAGGACAACTACAACTACGGCAACATGAAGAGCTACCAGCCCTTCGACCTGCCGCACGTGTTCAACCTGCTCGTGTCCTACGACTTGCCCTTCGGGAAGGGAAAAAAGTTCATGAGCGGCAGCAACTTCCTCAGCAATCTGGTCCTCGGCGGCTGGAACATTAGCGGTATCGCACGCTACCAGACCGGCCCCTTGATTCTGGTCCAGGCTCCGGCGAATACCCTCAACACCGGCGTCCTCTTCACCTTTTTTAAGAGCGCCAACGTCGGCACCGGACCGCTCCGCACGAACGCGGCACGCACCAGCCTCGACCCAAATGACCCCAACAGCCGCTGGTTTAACGGAGCGGCCTTTACCGCCCCCGGCCAGTACGAACTCGGAAATGCCGCCCAATATAATGGCGATTTCCGCAACCCAGCCGTTCTCGATGAACGGCTTGCCATCCAGAAAAGAATGCGCTTCCCGATCATGAAGGATCGCACTGCCGATCTCATCTACCGCGTCGACGCCTTTAACATGTTCAACCGCACCTCCTTCGGTGGCATCGTAGGTGTCGTCGGAAATGCAAACTTCGGGCGTCCTACCGGTCCCCAGGTCGGTGCCCGTCTGATCACCATGGGTCTCCGCTTGGAGTTCTAACCCAGCGAATCCACTCGGAAGAACGGCGCGCGGCCTGCGTCTCCAGTTCTAACTGTACGTCGCTCAAGCTAAGAAACGGAACGGCCCGCCGGCAACGGTGGGCCGTTCTGCGTGGGCATAGGGGTATTTCCCCTGGTATTTCCCCGCCATCTCCCCCTCTTTGCGGGGGCCTACAGGAAATCGGGTCCGGTACCGATGTACCAGGAGTGAAAACGAAAGCACGTAAAGGCATCGCACTGCTGGCCACCGGCGCGATGATCGTCGTTCTGGTCGGCTTTCTAGGACTGGCGATGGACGCGGGCTACTTGGCCGGAGTGAAGAGCCGCATGCAAACCGCCGCCGACACGGCCGCCATGGCCGGTGCGATGGGGACCAGCCGAGGCGAAGC
>JAYVRS010000843.1:0-4086 GCA_043776185.1 Bryobacteraceae bacterium
GGCCGTCAGCAACTGCCCACCAGCGTCGGAGGCCTGATCATCCATATGGCGGAACATACGCAACGCCATCTGGGCCAGGCCATTCTTACCGCTAAACTAGTTCGCTAGACTGGAATGCTGGAGGGGTCCATGAATCGAGTGTTTGCACTAGCCTTAGTAGTTACGCTCCTGTCCTTCCGTAGCGCGGCTGCTTATACCGTTGAAGAGAAACGGTATAAGGCTGTCAGAGACTATTGGGAATGGGGCAATTATTGGGACACCCTCGGGATACAGTTTCCGAATGCCTCCTTCCGGCCAGGGTTGTCCTTCGACGCGACCGTTTTCTTTTCTTCCTCTCTTTCCAAATTTGACTCTGAACCGTCTTGGGGGTTCTGCGCCAAGGCCCTTCGTGTGTGCCAGGCCTATTGGGCGTTGAAGGATGGCAGTATCGCCAGAGCTTCAGGCATAGCTATGCGAGCCGGTGAAACCAGCGAGCAAGCCTTTGATCGATTCAGAGAACAGTGGTTTGAAGAAGCTATTTCGCTACCACTTCCAGGAGGGCTTGTTCTCGTAGCACCGGCACCAGATCCGAATCGAGTAGCTATACCTCCTTCGGGGTCTGCTTCTGGTTCTTTGCGAGTCCTGCGGAAGACCTTGACCTTGGGGAAATTAGACATACCGGAAGCGACTCGTTTGAGACGCCGAAACAGTTTCGTTGAAGACTGGGTCAAATCGGGCCCGCCTGGCGAATGTCGAGTCACGGTGCCTTTTGCTGATGAACGTTCGTTTGTCGTTCCTGTGCTTACAGAATGTCCTCAGGAGAAAAGCATCATGCTGATGCGGCGTGAGGGAGACGAGTGGGTAGCGACGCCAGGGGGTTGGATAAGGATTCAGCCTCAGGATACAGAACCCATAGAGGCTCGAATCCGGGCACACGCTAGTTTGGTAAGGGGAGGGAAATTTTGATATTTAATAATAGAAGCCACAGCCAATTCGTCGGCCTCACCATTCAACGGGCGATGGGGTGGGTATCGCGGTAGTAGGCATTGAGCACTTTGGTTGGGCGGCCATGGAGAGTAAGATGCCGCTTTACCTCCATACTTCCATGATCTTTTTCGCCTCTTTATCCCCAATCCGGACCACCCCGGCGGCGGTGGCGAGGTTTTTCGCCTGTACCAAATCCGGCACAGTACGAAACCGACGTAAACAGACCCCAATATTGAGAATTATCATGATAACGTCGAGGTAGGGCCATGCAAACGCTGAATATTTCCGACTCAACGCCGCGTTCTGATAGTCGGCTGAAGACGCTGTTTTGGCCCACTATTGAGTCCGAAGTGGACGTTGACACGGTGACTCGCCAGGGCTTCTGGCTCTGTATGGTGGTGGCGTTGGCGACATCGGTTTTCTCGGCTATCGGGGGGCAAGTCGTAGGTGGGTTATTGGAAGGGGCATTCTTCTTCCTGGCCGGCGTTGGCGTGCGGAAACGCAGCATGGCCGCCGCCGTGGGCGCTCTGGTGGTGTATACATTCACCACGCTCATTCTGATCAAGCTGGGGCAGTTCGGCGTGGTGCGGGTCTTCATGACCGCCCTGCTGCTAGCCAACGTACGGGGCATTTGGCTTTCCTCGCGGCTGCGCTTGGCGGCGATGGGTCCGCCGCCGTTGCCGATGGAGACTACCCTTATGGATCGTCTTTCGGATGGGATGCCGACCGCAGTTTGGCCCTGGGGCCGATGGGTGTTTTACCTCTTGCTGCCCCTAATGCTGGTGGGCTCCGCGCTGGTGATGTTCGCTCCGATGGTTCGGCTGTAAAGACTTAATAGCGAGGCAGGAAACTGCGAAAGTAGTCAAAAACGTGTCTGCGGTCGAAAAGTGTTTGGGGTCGAAAAATGTCGATCAAGAATGGAATAAATAGGGAATAATTAATATGGAATTAATATAGTGTTGCGACCTCTGGTAGCACTGTATTTTTGACAAAAATGCGCGATGGAGCCTGGAAATCCGCACTACGATGGCCGCAAGCTATTGATTACCGGTAAGTTATACTCAATCATACTCAATCCGGACCACACCGGCGGTGGCGAGGTTTTTCCTGCTCATGCGGCATGAGGGCGACGAGTGGGTAGCGACGCCAAGAGGGCCACCAACCCCGCCAGGTCAACTGACAGCGAGTTTGACCGGCTTGCCGACCCGGCTCAGCATTTCCACCAACGTATCGATGGTGAACTTGGCGGTCTTCTTGTTCACCACGTCGGACACGCGGGGACGCGAGACCATTAGGATTTGGGCGGCCTCGGCTTGCTTCAAATGATGGATGGCAATCCAAACCGATAGCTCTTGCATCAATTGCTGCTTCAATAACCGGCAGTCGTTGATCTGCTTCCGAGACGCCGCTTGCAGACGCTTTGCCTCAGCGGGGTCAAATCCCAGTTCCAGGAACAGGTTTGCTCTTGGCTGGGTTACATGACGGATCTGGGTATCGATCTTCTTCACTTCGTTTCCCTTCTGGAACTGACTACCGCGCGATACCGCGCCTCGGCAATGGTTTTGTCCTGCCTACGGGTCGCCTGAGTTTTCTTGTGGAAGCAGGGCAATACGTAAATCGCTTCCTCGAATCTGGCGACGTACAACACTCGGTAGGTACCACTCGGGTCCCTGAGACGAAGCTCTCGAGTGCCCGCACCTACCTCGTCGATCGGCTTCCAATTGGCCGGCTCAAGCCCCGCCTGCACTTTTCCCAGTTGAAGCCAGCTTCCCGACGAGAGTCTTTCGGAAAAGCCAGCAGATCGTGATACGAAGACCCCACCCACAGGATCTGTTTCTCGCTGGCCATGGCGTCTAATATGTATACAATTTTATACATTTCGGCGGGAACGGTCAAGTAGTATCCAACTAGGGTTGAACATCATAAGCGGAGGCTATGCTACATTCGAAACACCATGGCGCGCAGCGTAAACAAAGTTATCTTGATTGGCAATTTGGGCAAAGACGCCGAGACAAAATTCACCTCGGGCGGCACCTCGGTCACCAAGTTCACCTTGGCGACCCAGCGGCGCTGGAAAGACCAAGCCACCGGCGATTGGAAAGAAGAGACCGACTGGCACAACATCACTCTTTGGAAGCAAGAGAATGTCGCCCCGTATCTCACTAAGGGCAAACAGGTGTACGTCGAGGGACGCCTTCGCACCAGCTCCTATGAGGACAAAGAAGGCCAGAAGCGCAGCTTTACGGAAGTGGTTTGCGAGGAGCTGATGCTGCTGAACTCCGGCGGCCGCGGCGGCGAAGAGGGTGGCGGCGGCGCTGGTTTTGAACAGCGCGCCCCCAGCGGCGGCGGCGCACCGGTATCCATGCCCCGCAGCGCTCAACGGACGACGCCTCCCGCCGCCCCGGCCTTCGACCCGGGCATCTCCGACGACGACGTCCCGTTCTAGCGCTAGTGGCCGTCGGTCTTGGAGCCGCTCAGGACGCCAACGAAGCCGCCGAAATCGAGGCTGCCCAGGCGCGCCAGGGCGAACTTGAGGCGCATGGCGAGGCCGGCGCC
Source organism: Bryobacteraceae bacterium (assembly GCA_043776185.1). Classification (GTDB taxonomy): domain Bacteria; phylum Acidobacteriota; class Terriglobia; order Bryobacterales; family Bryobacteraceae; genus JALHNI01. The sequence goes on from JAYVRS010000843.1 coordinate 3,523, forward strand.
GAAACCGAACCACTTTCCCGCATAGGTGGCGGCGCCGTGCGCCATGTCGACCGGATGGGAGCCGTGGGCGAGTTCCAAGGGGCGATTCGAAACCAGCACCGGGACGTCCTGAGCGATGGCGACGCGCCGGCCGCCGCGCTTCACTTGGTGGAAAAGGTCGAGGTCGGCACCAAACTGGCCATAGCGCTTCTCGTCCAGGTAGTTGATCTGCACGATGGCTTGGCGGCGGATCATGATGGGCGCCCCGGCCGGGAAGTCGCCTCCAGCAGCCATGGGCCAGGCATTGCTGCTCACCCGGGCGCTCAGCTCGGCGACGGTCGGCAGGGCAAAACAGCGGCCCACCACCTCGCCGGCGGCGTTGCGTTCCAGCGGACAAACCACGGTGACATCGCTTTCCGCATCCAGGCGGGCCGCCAGCAGCGCCACCGTGTCGGGTTGCACTTCGACGCCGGGGGGGATGAAAAAAAGGTAGTCGCCTTTGGCCGTGCGCGTGCCGATGTTGGCGGACTTGGTCCAGCCGAAGTTCTTGGGGGTCCGCAGCAGCTTGATGGCGGAATAGTCGCC
>JAYVRS010000844.1:0-4077 GCA_043776185.1 Bryobacteraceae bacterium
ACCGGCTCGCCCACCAAACACGACACCGCCAATTACGGCACCAACTTCACGACGCGCGGTAACCCCACGCAACTATCGAGCCCCGGCAAGTCGACCACGCTTACTTACAATATTCTGGGCGAAGTCATCAAAGCCGTCACCAACGGACAAACCGTCCAATGGACCTACTCGTTCGCCAATAACTTCGCCGCGCCCACTCTGATTACTCCCAACGGAAACGCCAATCTGCAAACCACCATGAACTGGAACACGCTGCTCCAGCCCACCAGTAGTTCCACGCCCAACGGTAACTCCTCCAGTGCCACTTACGATAGCCTGGGCCGCCCCGCCAGCCAAACCAACGGCGATGGCATCGCCGCATCTATCGCTTACTTAGACGACGTCAACCAGACGGTCGCCACCTCGCCGCTCGGCAACGTCCGCACCACGCTCGACGGCCTCGGGCGTCCCATCAAGGTCGAAACACGCGACCCTAGCAATAACATCAAAACCATCGCCGATACCGAGTACGACTCCTGTACCTGCTCTCCCGCCGGCAAGCTGAAACGCCAGTCCATGCCCTACGCCCCCGGTGGCACGGTCCTGTGGACCACTTACGTCTACGACGGCTTAGGCCGCACCTTGCAGGTCATCCAACCGCATACCAGCGGCACCGGTAGCGCCGGCACCACCACTTACGCCTACGCCGGCAACAAAGTCACCGTCACCGACCCTGCCGGCCGATTGAAGCGCTACTTGCAGAATGCCCTCGGCAATTTAATCCAGGTCTCCGAACCCAATCCGGCCGGTGGAGCCGATTTCGAAACCTATTACACTTACAACGTTCGCGATCAGCTGACGCTCGTCCAGATGCCTCGGCCCAATCAGGTCGGCGGCACTTACACCCAAACCCGCACCTTCGTCTACGACCTCACCACCGGCTGGCTCTCCTCCGCCACCAACCCCGAGAATGGCACCACCACTTACAACTACGATTTCTATGGCAAGCTGAATTACAAGCTCGACGCCAAAGGCCAAAAGCTCGAATACACCTACGATGACAACAATCGGGTCACTAAGATCACCCCCCGCGAGGCCATCGTTGCGCCGGCCACGGAAGGTAAGATCGCGGCTTGCGATGTGGTCGAATACTTCTACGATCTCACCCAGAATACTTATGGCCGCCTCAGTGCCGTGCAATGGGGTAGCAAGGCTTTAAATCCCGATTCGCCCTTCGGCCCGCTGTGTGCCAAGGGCCTCCATCGCGAAGAATACACTTATACCGCCGCCGGGCGCGCCACGAGTAAGACCCTCAAGCTGACTCGGGTATTTCCCGACATCAGCAACCAGGAGCTTACCGCCCAGATGGCCGTCGCCTACGACTACACCAATGGCGCGTACCCCTATCAGCAGAGTTCGCCCACGCTCACGAAAGTAACTTACCCCACCACGTCTACGCAGGCCGGCTATCAGCAGCCCGTGCTCCCGCTCGCCGGGGCCATCTACCAATACACCTACGACAGCCAAGGCCGCCCCACCGGCGAGACCCGGCAGGACCCCAACGCCTCCGCCGTTTCCATCGTCGATCAGGTGACGTACAATACCTTTGGGGCCCTCACCCAGATGCGCCAAACCCTCGTCTCTAAAACCGAAACCCGCGCTTACGATTCGTTCCAGCGCATGACCTCGATGACCACCTTCGACGGCACCGCCATCGCCTACAACTACTCGCCAACCGCCAACGACGGCAAACTCGTCTCGCAAGTTACTGGTTCGGAGACGGTCAATTATACTTACGACACCCTCGGCCGGCTCACCCAGGCGGCCACCGCCGGAACTGGCGGCTGGGGCATGGCCTGGATCTACGACGGCTGGGGCAACCGCCTCAACCAAACCGCCGTCAAGGGCGCGGTACCGACCATGGTCTCTCTGACGGATCCAGCTACCAACCGCATTCAATCCCACACTTACGACTTGAACGGCAACACGACAAACACTCCCCAACAAGGTGCCATGACTTACGATGTCACCAACCGCCTCAAGACCGTCGCCGCCGATACCTACGGCTACGACCCGTCCAACAAGCGCATCTGGAAGAATGACGAGTTGACGTTCTGGGGCGCTGCCGGCGAACGCATCGGCCGCTACTCGGCCGTCAAGCTAGTAAATGACGTTGGGACCCATGTGTTCGTGTTCCAAAAGGTCCAGGTCGATGAGTACTTTGGTGGCCGGCGTTTGACGAGTCAGGATCGGTTGGGGTCCGTGGGCTCGTATTATCCCTATGGCGAGGCTAAGTCCGGGACGGTGTCCAATGCTGATTCGTTTGCGACTTACTATCGGGACTCGACTGGTCTGGACTATGCAGACCAGCGATACCTTGGTGGTCTTGCCAGGTTCACTACGGCGGATCCATATCAAGCCAGTGCCGGTGTGTCTGATCCGTCAAGTTGGAATCGGTATTCGTATACTCGTGGCGACCCTATTTCCGCAAACGACCCCAGTGGCCTTGCGGATTGCCCGATGGACTCAACCTTCAGTGTGACCGTATGTGCGGAGGCAGCAACGCTTTTGGAATATAGGGCCTTTTACAAACATTTGGGCACGTCAGGCTACCACTATGGAATGGACGCGCTTCCGGTCAGGAATCAGGCGAATTCAATTCTCGCGCTACGCGAGTTGATTACTGAAGGGAGCATGACGGACTGCCAAGCGCTGGCAAGTTTCGCGAGCGACTCAGGACTCTGGCACGAGGCCGAGTATGGCACGGGTTCCACTATTAATGCAGCGACTATTCACCGTAACACAGGATTTGTCATGGGATTTGGTAGCTTTGTGAGCTCTACCGATCCTGCGGTCCAGCGGGCCGCACGCTTTGGTCTTACGATATGGAATGCACCGGCGCAGATGGTAAACAATAACCTGCTTCAGCCCAACGGGGCGTCTAATTTGTCTGGTTTTCTTGCCGCCTTTCAGGACAGCCGACCCAACGCAGATCAGAGCCATCATTTTGCAGCCTACTTTATGGCCGGTTATCAAGCGGCCGGAATACCCGGAGGTTCTCTATTGATGGACATAGCGGGTTTTCTTCGTGATATGGACAATGCTGGCGATCGAGCACTGGCTTATGAGGCGATTTCAATGGGTGCTGACCTTCGCAACGGAAGGATTAGGCCGTCGCAAGTCGCGGGTCGGATGTGGGGGCTGTGCAGATGACAGTTTCGATCCGTGGCATTGTCGTATCTGTGTTGGGTTTACTTGGCGGCGTAGCTTGTAGTGTGGTCTCTAGTACTTGCGAACTTGACCGCCTAGAAGAGAATGGAGTTTCTGTCGTTGCATTCCTCCGCGATTCGCTCACGTCGGACTCTAGACTGTGGTTGCGAATTGAACGTGGAAATCGTAGCTTTCAGGAAACTCTTTTGGAAACAACTACCGTTGAAGTGGGCGTATGCTTTTCCGCGTTGGCATTATCCTCTCGTCAAGAATACGTCGGAATTCTTGTTATCCTCTGTGACGGCAGGGTCTTCAGATATTCGCTCGACGTTAAGTCCGGGAAGTCCTTAGCTGATCGGCAGGATATGTCTGAAGTTTATGAACGGGCTCGGCTTTTGTACGGAATCTCGCCGGAAGCCCTTGTATGGATGAAGAAGGTGGATGATCATGAGCCTCAGCGCGGTAAATATCTTCAGGAGATCATCGGTGCTTATGGTAGACGTGCTCCAGGTTGCAGAGGAATAGTTAGGGGAATAGCAAGATAATAGATAGGTCGCGGTAGGGACGATCATCGCTGACCGCCCCCCGCACAGATCCGTACGAGCGGCACTACCGCATACGGCTCTTACCTTGGATAGTGGCGTCAAAGCGGACGCTGGGATAAGGATGTAGGATCCGTGGGCAAGGCAACCAGAGATGGAAAATAGTGAATGCCGGGCACTTGGCTAGGAAAGGGTTAAGGCATAGTAAGTGCCGGGCACTTGGGAAGGGAAGGGGTCAAAATAGTGAGAATAGTGAGTGCCGGGCACTTGGTTAGGAAAGGGTTAAAGTGGGTATCGAAAAGGGGCGTGGGAAGACGGAAAATAGTGAGTGCCGGGCACTTGGCGA
>JAYVRS010000845.1:0-4077 GCA_043776185.1 Bryobacteraceae bacterium
CATGACCGCCACCCAAGCCAGCTTCCCCATCGCGCCCACCATGTACGATTTCAAGCAGCATGGACAAAGCGGGGCGTGGATGAGTAACTTGTTGCCGCATCTGGCGAAGCGCGCCGATCAACTTACATTTATCAAGAGCATGCACACGGAAGCGATCAACCACGATCCGGCGATCACTTTCTTCCAGACCGGTTTCCAACTCGCCGGACGGCCCTCGATCGGCTCATGGCTCGCCTACGGACTCGGCAGCGACAACAAGGACTTGCCGGCTTTCGTCGTCATGGTGTCGCAGGGTACCGGCAACACCGCCGACCAACCTCTTTACGACCGTCTCTGGGGATCGGGCTTTCTCCCCACCCGCTATCAAGGCGTCAAATTTCGCTCCATCGGGGATCCGGTCTTGCATATCCAAAATCCCGAAGGGCTTGACCGTTCCGATCGCCGCCGCTTCGTCGATGATCTCGCCAAGCTCAACGAGATGAAGCTCGAGGACTATGGCGATCCCGAGATCGGCACGCGCATCGCTCAATATGAAATGGCCTATCGCATGCAGGCCTCCGTGCCCGACTTACTCGACTTGAAACAAGAGACCAAAGCCACTCTTGACTTATACGGCCCGGAAGTTAGCCGGCCTGGCACCTTCGCCTATAATTGCCTCCTGGCCCGCCGCCTGGCCGAGCGTGGCGTCCGATTCATTCAGCTATTTCACCGCGGCTGGGATCAACACAACACGCTGCCCAAGCAACTGCCCGGGCAATGTAACGATGTCGACCAACCCTCGGCCGGCTTACTCGAGGACTTACAGCAGCGCGGCTTGCTGGACGACACCTTAGTCGTCTGGGGCGGGGAATTCGGGCGCACCGTCTATTGCCAGGGTAAGTTGACTGCCGATAACTACGGCCGCGACCATCATCCTCGCTGCTTCACCATGTGGCTGGCCGGCGGCGGCATCAAGCCCGGCGTCACCCACGGATCCACGGACGACTTCTCATATAATATTAGTGCCGACCCGGTCCACGTCCACGATCTGCACGCTACTATTCTTCACTTACTGGGGGTCGATCATAAGCAACTTACGTTCAAGTACCAAGGCCGGCACTTCCGCTTGACCGACGTGCATGGCGAAGTGGTCAAAGCGATTCTAAGTTAGTCGCTTCCAGAAGATGGTAGTATCGCACCACGCGCCATCCGGAAACAGGGCATAATCAGGGATCACCCCCGCTGCGGTCCACCCGAGCCGCACGTACAGCTTTTCGGCGACACTTCCGCTCACGGTGTCCAACACCAGCAGCGCCTTTCCGGCCACCCGGCTGGCCTCCTCCACTTGCTCCATCAGACGAGCGGCGATTCCATGTCCTCGCGCCGATCGCCGCACGAGTAACTTAGTCACGTCGGCTCGGTGCGGTTGGTTGGGGGGCGTCGCCGTCACAATCTGCACCGTGCCGACCAAATCTGAATCGAGAAATGCGGCCAACAGGATTCGCTCACCCAGTCGCACCCCTTCGATCGCCTTCGCGAAGAACGACTCCGCCGTAGCCCTGGCCAGCGGAGCCATGAATCCTACCGACGCTCCCCCCTCCACGCAATCCATCAAAACTTCAGCCAGCGCCCCCAGGTAGGGAAGCGCCTCAAATGCGTTCAGTTGTCGAATTTCAATCATCATAACTGCTCCATTGTCGGCTCACCCGGCCGCTCCAGGCAACTGCGTCTCACTGAGAGAGTGCTACGATTATGAAAAGCGTATGCAAAGAAAATCTATTGAAAGCAAATCCAGTTGCCAATGCGACACGTAGTACGTTTGTAGAAACCGTGTTACCTGAAGGATTCTGAATCGACGACATGCCCAAAAAACTCTTCACCCTCCTGCTGGCCCTGGCTCCAGGAGCCGTCTCCCTTTCCGCCCAATCTCTCTCTGGATTTGTCCAAGACGAACAACAAGGTGCTCTCACTTCCGCCAAGGTCACGCTTCGCGATGCCGGCAAGGGCGTATTCCGAGAACTGATCACTGATACTCATGGGGCTTTTGTCTTCGCCCAGATTGCGCCCAGCACCTACGAACTGACGGTCGAACAGGCTGGTTTTGCTCATGCCCGGATGGCCATCACGATTAACGCCAATGACCAGCGCTCGCTCCGGCTCCAACTGAAAGTAGCTTCGCGCGACGAAGCTGTCGTGATCACCAGCGAAGCGCCGCTCGTGCGCGAGGGACCGTCCATCGCCACCTCCGTCGACCGCTCCTTCATCGAAAATCAGCCCCTCAACGGGCGCACGTTTCAGACGCTCATCAACCTCTCCCCCGGTGTGGTCTTCGCACCTTCCACCCTTCCCGACCAAGGCCAGTTCTCGGTGAACGGCCAGCGGACCGGTGCCAATTATTTCACCGTCGATGGCGTCGGAGCCAACTTCGGCTTACCCTTCGCTACCACTCCCTACGAAGGCGCCGGGGGCGGCACGCCCTCTTTTTCGTCGCAGGGAAGCACCAGCGCTTTGGCCTCAGTAGACGCCGTTCAAGAGTTCACCATCCAGACCTCCACTTACGCTCCGGAGTATGGCCGTCAACCCGGTGCGCAAGTCGCTATTGTGACGCGCTCGGGTACTAACAATTTACACGGTAGCGCCTTCAACTATCTTCGCAACGATAAGTTGGACGCTAATAACTGGTTCGGTAACTCTAATCGTCTAAGTCGCCCGGCACTCCGCCAAAATGACTTTGGCTTTACCCTCGGTGGACCCGTGTATGTCCCTCGCTTGGTCGACGCCCGCAGTCGTACGTTCTTCTTTGTTTCTTACGAAGGGCTGCGGCTTATCCAGCCAGTAATCTCCGTCCCGTCGCGCGTCCCTTCTCTCGCCGCTCGGGCTCAAGCCACCGGCCCCTTGAAAAGCATCTTGGAGGCTTACCCATTGCCGGTGGCCGCGCCACTCGCTGACGCCCCGGCCGAGACACCCTATGTGACGAGTTTCTCGAATCCGTCGAAGCTGAATGCCACCAGTGTGCGCCTTGATCATTCCTTTTCCCAGCGCGTCTCGCTGTTCGGGCGCTATAACTACGCTCCTTCCGAAAATCGGGAGCGTGGCCGCTTTGTTACGCCCAGCTTCGTCGCCGTTCTGCCCGGCGAAACCGAAACCGCGACTATCGGTGCCACCATGATCTTTTCCACCGCGCTCAACAACGACCTGCGTCTCAACTGGAGCCGTTCCCGCGCCTCGCAGATCTATGAACAAGATACTTTCGGCGGAGCGAAACTTCTCCCGCGCGAGATCTTGTTTCCGTCGTTCGCTCAACCAGAAACTTCGCTCTATTACCTCACCATCGGCGCAAACGACGAAAATACAATCAGCCCTGGAACCTTTAGCCGCAATTCTCAGAGGCAATTTAACTTAGTCAATACCCTCAGTTGGACAGCGGGCGCGCATGCGCTTAAGTTTGGCGTGGACGTGCGCCGGCTGGCACCATCCATTGGCGGCAGGCTTTTCAGTAAGACTCTCACCTTCCCCAGCATCACCGCGCTAACCACGGGCGTCGTACCCACCGGCGACATCCGGCAAGTGGCTAACTACCTGGAGCCGCGCTACACCAATTTCTCGGCCTTCGTTCAGGACGCTTGGCGAGTGGGCCCCCGGTTGACTCTCACTTACGGCCTGCGGTGGGAGGTCAATCCAGCTCCTTCGGAGGCGAATGGAAATCTCCCGCTTACCCTCCTCGGACTTGAGCAGCCAACCACCGCCCGGTTGGCACCACCCGGTTCCAAGCTCTACAAAACCACTTACTTTAACTTCGCTCCCCGGCTCGGCTTGGCCTACCAACCTTTTCGCGGCACCGGAACCGTAGTCCGGGCAGGCCTCGGCGCATTCTATGACTTGGGCTACGCCTTCACTGGCACCGCACTCACGCCGAGTAACTACCCGTTCTCCCGCATTCGCACCGTTACCAATACCCCGCTTACCGATCCGGTGTTTTTCTCAGAAGTCGGCCCGCAAAATCTGAATCCACCCTATCCGCGCCTATTCGATTACGACGATCACTACAAATTGCCTTACTCGCTTCAATATAGCTTCGCCATCGAGCAGCCCTTCCGC
>JAYVRS010000846.1:0-4077 GCA_043776185.1 Bryobacteraceae bacterium
TGAGATAGTCAGTAACTACTTTGGAGCCTGGCGCTAACGAGGTCTTCACCCAAGGTTTAACGGTCAAGCCGCGCTCGACGGCCTTCTTGGCGAGTAACCCCGCCGCCATCAGCACGGAGGGATTGGAGGTATTGGTACAGCTGGTGATGGCCGCAATGGCCACGGCACCTTCCCGTAAGTCGAACGTGCTGTTACCCATGGTTACTTCCACCGACTTCGGCTCGCCGGTGAGCGTCGCCAGGAAGTTGGCCTTTAAGCCAGGCAGTTCCACGCGGTCTTGCGGACGCTTGGGGCCGGCCATCGACGGCTTCACGGTAGACAGGTCGAGCCCGAGCGTCTCGGTGTAGACCGCATCCGGTGTCTCATCAGTCAAGAAGAGGCCCTGAGCGCGGCAGTAAGCTTCTACCAGCGCAATGGTTTCGGGGGGACGGTTGGTGAGCCGCAGATAGTCCAGCGACTTTTCGTCGATCGGGAAGAAGCCGATGGTCGCGCCGTATTCGGGGGCCATGTTGGCGATGGTGGCGCGATCGGCGAGCGAGAGCGCTTTGACCCCGGGGCCATAGAACTCTACAAATTTATTCACGACGCCCTTCTTGCGCAGGATCTGCGTCACCGTCAGCACCAGATCGGTGGCCGTGGCTCCGGCCGCCAGGGTACCGGTGAGCTTGAAACCCACCACGTCGGGCAGCAGCATGGTGACGGGTTGGCCGAGCATACAGGCTTCGGCTTCAATGCCGCCGACGCCCCAACCGACGACGCCCAAGCCGTTGATCATGGTGGTGTGGGAGTCCGTGCCCACCAAGGTATCGGGGTAAGCTTCGCCGGTGTCGGGATTGCTGAAGACCACGGGTGCCAGATATTCGAGATTGACTTGATGGACGATGCCGGTGCCGGGGGGCACGGCGCGGAAGTTGCGCAGGTTACTCTGCGCCCAACGCAACAGTGCGTAGCGCTCGTGATTGCGTTGGAACTCGAGCAGCATGTTGAGGTCGAACGAATCTTTTTGCCCAAAGTTATCCACTTGAACGGAGTGGTCAATAACGAGGTCAACGGGGATGAGGGGGTTGGCCAAGGTAGGGTCGAGGCCCATCTTGGCGAGGGCGTCGCGCATGGTGGCCATGTCGACGACGCAAGGGACGCCGGTAAAGTCCTGCATCAGGACCCGCGCCGGCATAAAAGCAATCTCCTGCTTGGCACCAGCCACGTCCCATTGGGCAACGTATTCAATGTCCCGTTTCTTGACGTTCAGGTTATCTTCCTGCCGCAGCAGGTTCTCGAGGAGGATCTTGATCGAAAACGGTAGGCGATCAAGATTGTAGCCGGCTCGGGAGAGCGCATCTAAGCGATAGATCGTATAGGACTTATCACCGACATTCAACGTGGCGCGGGAAGCGAAACTATTCTGGGAACTCATGTACAGGCTCCTCTTCAGTGTAACCGCAGAAGGGCTTCGGTGGCATTGGTTTGGGAGTATCGAATTCGAAGAACGGCTAGATTCTTGCGCCGGGGGTACTGGCGGTGGGTACTGGAACTGGCCAGGGGGTGGTTCCAGTACAAACCCGCTCGTTCTCCTATCGTCGTTCGGAATCCTGGGCCGTACGCTTATAACTAAGTGATCATTCATACACCAGAGCTGGCACTGCGGAGCGTGCGATTCCAATCGCCAGCGGGTATCGTCTATTCCAAGGTGAAAGATGAGCGAATCAACGTGCTCTTCGTTTGCTTGGGGAACGCCAGCCGCAGCCAGATGGCCGAAGCGTTCGCCAAGGCCTATGGTCCCGATGTGCTGCGGGCGTCCAGCGCCGGATTGCTACCGGCGAGGCACGTGTTGAGCACCACGCGGATGGTGATGGATGAAAAGTCGATCTCCTTGCGGGGCGCCGTGCCCAAGAGTCTGTCGCACTTTGTGTTGGACGAGTTTGACCTGATTGTCAACATGAGTGGCCATGCGCTGCCCAAGACATCCACGCCGGTGGTGAAGGTATTGGTCCGTGACCCTAATGGCAAGGACGAAACAGTGCACCGCCACGTGCGGGACCGCGTGGAAGCCGTCGTTGAGGATCTGGTCCACATGCTGCGCTTGGCCCGGTTGGAACAGTACGGACAGGCCAAGAATGGGGTGCCGGCAAGCCTGCCTGCCATGGTCGCGCAAGCGAGCTAGTTAAGGTGGCACTGTCAGAGGGGAAGTAGTTTTGCGGGTTCGCGGCGAAACATCGCTAAAGTTAAGGGACCTTTACCTGAACGCGAAATGGTTGTAAAATACGACTGCATGAGACGGGCTATCGCATTTTTTTCGTCGATTTTGATGGCGGCTGAAGCTCCCGTAGCTCCTACTTATCCGCACGCGCCGATGCCGGCCTACACGGCGGCGGAGAAGCGCCATTGGTCATTTCAACCCATCACCGTTACGCCGACACCAGCCTTTATAGCCCCAGCGGACAAGGCCTGGGCCGCGAATCCAATTGATGCTTTTATCCTGGAACGACTAACAAAAGATGGCTTGCGGCCCGCACCGCGTGCCGACCGTATCACGTTACTACGTCGCGCGACGCTGGACCTGACGGGCTTGCCACCCACCCCCACCGAGGTCGACGCCTTTGTCGCGGATCGGTCGTTGCAGGCTTGGGCCAAGGTAGTGGATCGCCTGCTCGCTTCGCCCGCCTACGGTGAGCGCTGGGCGCAACACTGGCTGGACGTGGTGCGCTTCGGGGAGACCGAAGGCTTTGAATACGACAATCACCGGCCGGATGCCTGGCGCTATCGCGACTATGTCGTCCACGCCATGAACACCGATAAGCCGTACCCGGAGTTCGTGAAGGAGCAGTTGGCGGGCGACGAGATGAACCCCAATCACGAGCAACTGCGCATTGCCGCGGGCTTCCAGCGTTTGGGGGCTATCCGGCGGAATGCGGGAAATCAGGAAGTGGCTTCGTCGCGCAATGAAGTGCTCACCGAGATGACCAATATTGTCGGCGCGGCCTTTCTGGGCATGACCCTGGGCTGCGCACGCTGCCATGACCACAAGTTCGATGCGATTAAGCAATCGGATTACTACCGCGTGCAGGGCTACTTCGCCTCCACGGTGGATCACGATGTACCGCTCACTTCGAGTGCCGATCAGGCGGCTTGGAAGAAACAGTTTGACGCCGTGGAAGATTCGCTGAAGAAGATGCAGGCGAAGATGAAGACGCTGAAGGGCGATGAACTGGTTCGGATGCAGGAGCAGTACAAGGCGGCGGAATCATCGTTGCCGGAGCCTTTGCCGGCGCTATTTAGCGTCAAGAACGACGTGGAGAAAGTCGCCCCGATTCACTTACTCGCCCGGGGCGAATACACGATGAAGGGGGCGACGGTCGGCATGCGGCCGCCCGGCATCCTCGCGGGGCCGGACTTACCCGAGTTACCGCTTACCACGGACCGGCCGCGCACCAGACTCGCCGAATGGATGTTTAACGCCAACAACCCGTTGCCGGCCCGCGTGATGGCCAATCGCGTGTGGAGTTATCACTTTGGCCGCGGCATTGTCGCGACCCCCAACGACTTCGGCCGCATGGGTTCACGTCCCACTCACCGCGAGTTACTCGACTATCTCGCCAACCAATACGTCACAAACGGCTGGCAGTTGAAGCCACTGCACCGCCAGATTCTGACCTCGAATACCTATCAGCAGTCGGTCAACAATCCGGCGAAGCTGGGTGCGCAGAAAGATCCCGATAAGACGCTTTTGTGGGCCTTTCCGCGGAAGCGCCTCGACGCCGAACAGCTGCGGGACAGTATGCTGGCGGTCTCCGGAGAATTAAATAGCAAAATCGGCGGTTCGTCCGTGTTATTGCCCGTGCAGCCCGAGTTAGTCAACTTACTCTACAAACCCCATCAATGGGTGGCCACCAAGGATACTACGGAATACAATCGTCGTAGCCTCTATCTGATCCAGAAGCGGAACTTACGTTTGCCCTTCATGGAGGTCTTCGACTTACCGGATCGCACGGGCAGTTGCGCCCGCCGGGAATCGTCGACTCACGCGCCCCAGGCACTCGAGATGCTCAATGGGGAAACATCCAATCGGTTGGCCAAAGC
>JAYVRS010000847.1:0-4072 GCA_043776185.1 Bryobacteraceae bacterium
CTCGCGAAGGCTTCGAATCCGACGCGGATCTGTCGCAGCTTTGTGCCCGCATCGAACAGCAAGTGGACGCGGTGCTGAACGCGCCCGCGCCGCCTCCCCGGGCCTTGCCCTGGAAATGGATCGGCACCGGTTCCGCGGTCGCCGCCGCGGTCGCCGCCGGGCTGTTCATCTGGCCTAAGCTCTTTGAAAAGCCGCTCGTCTTTCCCGTGGAAATTCGCACCGAACCTTCCGGCGCGCTCGTCACCGCTGCCGGTCGCCCGTGTACCGCTCCCGATTGCCGGTTCGAATTACCCGCCGGCCGTTATCCCATCGAGGCCAAGCTGCAGGGGTATCTGCCCGCTCGCCGAGAAATCGTCGTCGACCCCAAACATCACACCGGCCCCACCGTCTTGACCCTGGAGCCTGAGCCAGCGCGGCCTCCCATCATTCCGCCGCCCAAGCCGCCAGCCGGCGTCCAGGTCGCCAAACTGGTAGTGAATGCGCACGTTCCGGACGCACAAGTCTTCATCGACAATAAGCCCTACGGTCTGACGGATACGCGCGGCGAACTGCGCACCACCATCGAAATCGGCGACCACGCCGTTCGCGTCGAAAAACAGGGTTTCGGCGTGCCGCCGGTGCAGCGCGTCAGGCTGAAAGCCGATCCCAAGCCGCAGCTGTTGACCTTCACGGTGAACCCTCTACCGGGAGCGCCGAAACTGCCTGACCCGCCGAAGAACGACCCCTCAGTGCCGTCGATCATACCGCCGGTCGCGCCGCCCGTCCTCACCGCCGAGGCTAAAGAAGCCCAGGCCTGGGATCGCATCAAGACCGCCCAGGACCCCGATCAGATCGATGCCTTCCTGCGCGACCATCCCACCAGCCTCCATCGCCAGGATGCGGCCAAGCGCCTGGACGATGTCCTGTGGGCGCGCACCAATCCAGCGGACTCGGCCTCTCTTCAGGCCTACCTCAAGCGCAACGGCAACCACGCTGTCGAAGCGCGCCAATACCTGGACGACATCGCCTGGAGCCAGATCAATAAAACGAACCCCCAAGCCCTCCGTGCTCTCCTCGATCAAAATCCGCCCAGCCGCCACAAGGCGGAAGCGCAGGACCTCTTGGACCGCCTAAACCGCGACGTGCAACTCGCTGAAGCCCGCCGCTCAGTGGAGGAGAAGCGAGTGAAACTCCTCGCCGCCGAACGCCCCGGCATCCTGGCCGCCATCCAGAAATTCAGCGACGCCTTCCAGCATCGCAGTCAAAAAGAATTGAAGGCCATCTGGCTGAAACCTGACGCCGATTGGCTGGCCGCCATCGGTGTGAAGAATGCCACCTTCCAGGTCGCGCTCAAGTCCTGTCTCGATCACGAAATGGAACTGGACGGCGAGAAAGCGGCCATTCGCTGCAGCCTCATCACTTCCACCACGGCCAACGCCAAGCTGCAGGAGCCCACAGTTTCTTCGGTAAGGGTGGCCCTTCGCAAAGTGGAAGGCAAGTGGTGGATCCTCGATCCACGCCACTAAACCGGCCCCGCTTGGCGGGCTCAGAAGCTATAGCCCAGCCCGTATAGCGGCACAAACCGCGCCGTCAATCCGGTGCTGTTCATCCGCAGCACCGCCTGGAAAGTCGCCACCAGATTACCCGCGATCTTGACCTTGTAGCCGAACGAACCGCTATACTGCGCAAACGACCCCTTCAGCGCCTTGCCCGCGACGTCGACGCCGGTCAAGCCGTTCGCCTGCGGAATCGCACCATTCAAAGGCGTGGGCGCCGGAGCCGTGATCGACCGCAGATCCAGCAATTGCGCCCCATGCGCCAAGCCGATTTGGTTGCCGGACACATCCAGCACCAACGTATTCCGGCGGCCGATCGCCACCTCGGTCCCTACTGACCAGGAGAGAATGTCCGGTACATACCCTTTTTGCACGGTCAACGGCGCTGAGAACACGGGTACCGTCACCCCCGGCTGCACCTGTTGGGTTGCCGCCGCACCGCTCAACGTTCCGCCCAGGTTGCTCTTACCGCTGATCTGCCAGCCAATCTCGAAGTGCGGCGCGAAGATGATGCCGTTCGCCGTCGGCTTGCTGTAGAGCGACATAGCCGCGAAAGGCTTCACGGCCGTGGTGCCGATGCCCAGGTAGTTGGCCGAGTCACCGGTCGGCAGCCGCAGGTCGGTGCCCACGGCCAGGCTGGCCCGTGGGCCCTCGAAGACATTGCCTTTCACGCGTACCACCATATCGCCAAATCCCGACTTGCCGTACGACGCTCGCCCGATCTGGGGCAGGTTCATCGTCTGGACCCCGGGTTGAAAAGTGTTCACGCACCAGCATTTGGCGCCGTTAGAAAAACCAAGGCCATTGCCGGTGTATACCACGGCGTTGTAAGCCGTTGAATCCACTCGCGCATGCACCATGGCCAATCCTACCGAAACGTCCAAACGATTGGTCAGACCGTAGGTAATCACCGCCAAGTTCTGAGACAGCCGTACGTCCATCGCGACATTGTAAGTCGCCGGAGCTGTCTTCGTCGTCACGGTGCCTGCCCCGCCTTCCGGAATGCCCGACGCATCGCCTCCGCTGTAGAGCAGGCTTAAGCCATTTAGCTTTTGCCCGTTAATCTCGGAGAAATGAAAGTTCTGTTGGGTAAAACCGATGTACCAGCTCCCCTTGCCTACCGTCTCCGCTCGCTGCGTAAAGATGGGCCCCAGGCTGCTGCTGGAGGGCAAGAGGGCACCGGTGGCGGGATCCTTCTTCAGAATGACGCCCGAGGTCGGCGAGGCAAACGGAATCACCGAAAGCGCTACCGCGACGTTCGCACTGATCGCGCCGCTCAGCGCCGACGAATGGGCCACCCGGTAATTTCCCGCCTGATTGATGGCATCGCCCAGCGCCGTCAGGGGTGTAGCCGGATTGAAGGTATAGACGCTAAAGAGCGAAGGCGACCCTGCGATCTGCTTGTCCGTCAGCGTCGAGTACGTCAAGACCTGCGATACGTTGGGCGCTCTCTGCGCGAACCCATTGGCTCCCGCCAGTACCATCGCAGCCATCACCGCCGTCAACTTCATCATCATTCTTACTCCTTAACAGAAGAAGCCTAGCATGCACTGCCGATTCGGCGCTAGCCTTCTCGAATGGCTTTCCGGTTCCGCGCCTGTTCAACCTTATTAGCGTATTTTTTTAGGAATTTATGACAGGTTCTCAAAAAAGAGCAGCGAATTTGTTATCTTTATTGGAATTAGAGCCATCCAAACGCGGTGGGAGCCGGGCGGAAATGTCAAGTCAATCTAGTTAGAGAAGGAGCAAGCAGGGCTTGCTCCGCTTGATTGGAAAGCGCGTGAAGTGGAGTCAGTTAGCGCGTCGTGCCGGGTAGCCGAGGAGTTCGGTCGTCCATGTGCACTCTACGCGACGCGGGGGAAAGCCGCCGTTCGCAAGGGAGGGTAAAGGTCATTCTTTTGGATTGGGTGGGGAGCAACACATGGAGTCACGCGTCTTGATAATCGGCGGCGGTATTGGAGGACTTTCAACCGCCATAGGCTTATGCCGGAAGGGATTCGACGTCTCGGTGTTTGAGTCAGCACCCGAGCTCAATCCAGTTGGTAAAGGCATCTGGATGCCGACTAATGCGATGCTAGCCCTGGATCGGCTAGGGCTCGCGGCGGAGGTATTGGCTGCGGGTTGGCCATTAGAATCGATCCAGTTGCGGACCGCATCGGGATCGCTACTTGCGAATCTCGATTTGGATACGGTCAAGGCCCGGTTCGGATTCACGACAGTTCCCATTCTCCGCGCGAGCCTGGTTCGGACTCTGGCGGGCGATGGGCAGCACCTCTTTCACCGAAAGCGGTCCACACAGGGTTTCGCCTTCCACCAGTTCCATCACGATGGCGTTGCCTTCCAGGCCATAAATGGCGGCGATGTTGGGATGATTCAGCGCCGCTAGCGCCTGCGCTTCGCGTTGGAAACGCGCGAGGTAATCAGCGTCATTCGCCAGAGCGGGTGGCAGGACTTTGATGGCCACGTCGCGGTTGAGCTTGGGGTCGCGGGCGCGATAGACCTCACCCATCCCTCCCGCGCCCAGCGGCGAGAGGATT
>JAYVRS010000848.1:0-4071 GCA_043776185.1 Bryobacteraceae bacterium
GCCGAAGCGGTGGAGGATTCGGTGCCGGTGAGGCTGCGCTAGACGGTTCAGTCGGAATTCAGGCGCAATGAGGTGGATTCAACTGGCCATCGCGGAGGCATGGCCAGCCAACCTGCTGATGATCTGTTGGGTGTGGGTGGAGGAAAGCGCCTTTTGAAGCGCACCGTTCAACTCGTCCTCGGATGAAACAACCCTACTAAGGGCGGTGTCGGCAGAGTAATCGAGCCGCACAGGGTAAAGCTCAATGTCATGGGTCAGCGTCAGCAGATGATACTGATAGTCATCAAACGTCGGTACAACCAATTCAAGTCGATGACGAAATTTGCCCGTTAAGGTCGAAGTGGATACCTGCGCCTCGACCAAATTCTTGGTTTTGGGCCCCAGCGCCGCCGCCTGCTCCCTGAGGATTATAAGGGGAGTCCTCACCGCCTCCAGCTGTAAATTGCCCCACAGATCTTGGACTGCCATGGTGCCTCCTAGTTAAAAGTCTATCTCAAACAACAACGGCAAATGATCCGAACCAACGGCAGTATTCGGCTTTCCCTTGGCGTCAATCAGGCTTTCGCCGCCGATCCTAGTTAGCAGTCTAAAGCTTTCACCGGTTGTCTTCGCCGCAAGTTCCGGGCGCACGAGCACTTGGTCGAACATCCACCAAAAATGCTCCACATGCTGGCCGGATTCGTAGTAATAACTGCCTGGCGGCCCTTGGTTTAGATCGCCCATCAAGCTCCACATCGGGTTGTAAAACAGGGGATATTCCCGGCCCTGCACGGTGCGAAACTCGCGACTCGCCACGCTCCGCGACATGACGCCATGTAGTCCAATGGCGCCGGTCATGCCATCTTCGAATGGCTGCATGTTGAAGTCGCCTACCAACACGGTTCGTCGATGCTGCACGTGTTCTTCGGCTATGCGAATGTTCTCCGCCAAATTGATCACCTCTAGTGCTTGGCTGCTGCTGCTCCATCGCAGTTTGCTCGGCATGTGCGCTGCGACTAAGAGAATCTCACGTCTCAATGGCAGTCGGATTCGCCGAACGGTGAAGCGCGGCCCTTCCCGAATTGCGCGCACACATGTGCGCGGGAAGACGGAAAAGATTTCAATGTAATCGTCCTTTCCCGAGTGGTAATGAAATCGCGTAACATTCCGGTTGAGCGCCAACAGCATTTCCTCAGGCCCATTCCGACATTCCGCCAAAATAACGAAGTCAACGTCGTGCTCCTGCACGGCTAGCTCTAGCAGCGTGCGAAGGTCCTTTTTCGCGAGATTCCAAAACAGAAACTTACTGGTCACCGATGTCCTTTCAGGCTAACCCATCAGGTCGACGTTTAGACGTCGATGGCCGCGGCGGACTTGACGCGCTCGCGCAGCGCGTACTTCTGGATCTTGCCCGTCGAGGTGCGCGGCACGGGGCCGAAGACTACGCGTTTGGGGCACTTGTAGTGCGCGAGGTTCGCGCGGCAATGGGCGATCAGCTCGGCCTCGGTGGCGGTGGTGCCTTCGCGTAGCTCGACGAATGCTACGGGCGTTTCGCCCCACTGCGGGTCGGGTTGGGCGACCACGGCGCAGGCCAGTACGGAGGCGTGGCGGTAGAAGGTATCTTCCACTTCGAGCGACGAAATGTTTTCGCCGCCGGAGATGATGATGTCCTTGGAACGGTCCTTGATTTTGACGTAGCCATCGGGCTCGATCACCGCCAGGTCGCCGGTGTGAAACCAGCCGCCGGCAAAAGCGGCGGCGGTGGAAGCCGGATTCTTGAGATAGCCCTTCATGGTGAGGTTGCCGCGGAACATCACTTCGCCGATGGTCTCGCCGTCGGGGGGCACGGGTTGCAGGGTTTCCGGATTCATGACGGTGAGGCCCTCCGCGGTAACAAAGGGTACGCCTTGGCGGCCATTGAGACGAGCCCGGTCGCCAATTTCGAGTTGGTCCCATTCCGGGTGTTTGGCGCAGTAAGTGGCGGGGCCATAAGTTTCGGTAAGCCCGTAAATGTGGGAGATACAAAAGCCCCGGCGCTCCATGGCTTCCAAGACGGCCACGGGCGGGGCGGCTCCGGCGATAAACCCATTTACCTGGTGAGTAATTCCGGCGTACCAGTCGTCGGGCGCATTGAGTAACATGGTGTGTACGACGGGCGCGCCGCCAAAGTGAGTTACTCGATGGTCGCGGATGGCATCGAGCATGGCGCGCGCGTCTACTTTGCGCAGAAAGACGTTGGTGCCGGCTTTGGCGGCGACGGTCCAGGGATGGCACCAGCCGTTACAGTGAAACATGGGCACGGTCCAGAGGTAGACGGGGAAGGAGGGCATGTCCCAGACGAGCGTGCTGCCCAAAGCGCCCAGGTGCGCGCCGCGATGATGAGTTACTACGCCTTTGGGGTCACCAGTAGTACCGGACGTGTAAGAGAGCGCAATGGCGTCCCATTCATTTTGCGGCGGCTGCCAATGGAAATTCGGGTCACCGGTGGCGAGTAACTGCTCGTAAGTCATGCGGCCTAAGTGATCGCCCTCGCCATCGTATTCCGAGTCATCGACATCGATAACGACTAAGTCGCCGCCGAAGCGGTCGAGCGTCTCGCGGATCAGGCCCGAGAAACAACGGTCAGTAATCAAGACCTTGGCTTCGCCGTGGCGCAACATGAAGGCCAGCGTCCCGGCATCGAGGCGCGTGTTTAAGGTATTGATGACGCCGCCGGACATCGGGATGCCGAAGTGAGCCTCGTACATCTCGGGCGTGTTGGCCAGCATGACCGCGACGGTGTCGTTACGGCCGACGCCCAGGCTTTGCAGCGCCGAGGCCAAGCGCCGGGCGCGGGCGTAGGTCTCATGCCAGGTGAAGCGCTTACGGCCGTGGATACCGGAGACGCGATCCGGGTAGACGCGCGCGGCCCAGGCCAGAAAGCTGACCGGGGTGAGCGCGGCGTAGTTGGCGGCATTTGGTTCCAAGGCGTCGTAAGGGCTATCGGTCATGCATTTACAATAAAGGATTCCATGCAAAAAAGCGTCTCTCCCGCCCGCCACGTCAGCGGCACCATCCGCCTTCCGGGCGATAAGTCCATTTCGCACCGCTACGGGATGCTGTCCTCGATTGCGGAGGGCACCTCGCAACTGGAGAACTACAGCACCGGGCAGGACTGCCACTCGACGCTGGGCTGCTTCGAAGCGATGGGGATTGCCGTCACCAAAAACGGCACCAGCATCACGGTGGCGGGCCAGGGCCTGGATGGCTTGCGGGCCCCCCAGGAAGACCTCGACGCCGGCAACTCCGGCAGCACGATCCGCATGATGGCCGGCATTCTGGCCGCCCAGCCGTTTCCGTCGCGCATTGGCGGGGACGAGTCACTATCGCGCCGGCCGATGGGGCGCATTATGAAGCCGCTGGCCGAGATGGGCGCGCAGATCACGGGTCGCGACGAGCATTTTCCGCCGCTCGAGATCAGGGGCGGCGCGTTGAAGGCGATCGACTATACGTTGCCCGTGGCCAGCGCGCAGGTGAAAAGCTGCGTGCTGTTTGGCGGCCTTTACGCGAACGGCATCACCACCGTCCGCGAGCCGATTCGGACGCGCGACCACTCGGAGATTGCCTTGCGGCAGTTCGGAGCCGACATGCTCATTGCGCCCGGCTTCATCTCGCTGGTGGGCCGTCCGCAACTGAAACCTCAGAAGCTCACCATCCCGGGTGACCTCTCGTCGGCCGCCTTTTTCCTGGTAGCCGCTCTGCTGGCGGACGACGCCAACCTGGTTTTGAAAGGCGTCGGCTTGAACCCGACGCGGGCCGCGCTGCTCGACTTTCTCGCTTCGATGGGTGCCCCCATTCAGGTGCTGGACCTGGACCACAACGGCGGCGAGCCGATCGGCGATCTGCGGGTAACGAGTGGAAAAATGAAGGGCGGCATTCTGGAGGGTGCCATGACGGCGGCCTTGATCGACGAGATCCCGGTGCTGGCGGTGCTGGGTGCGGCGCGTGGTGGCCTCGAAGTGCGCGACGCCAGTGAACTGCGCGTGAAAGAGACCGACCGCATCGCCACCATCGCCGAGAACTTTCGGCGGATGGGCGTGGAAATCGAGGTGC
>JAYVRS010000849.1:0-4070 GCA_043776185.1 Bryobacteraceae bacterium
GCGGTGGCCCAGATCAGGTTATCAGGGCCCAGCGAGATGAGTTCGGCGTCGCGACCACTAGCCTCAATTTTGAGCGTGTCAGCGGGGGTCCAGGTGCACTCCAGATAGACCGAGAGTGCGAGGCCCAAGGCGTCAAAGCCGGGGCCCAAATTGGCGCTGGAAGCGGGAACGCGAACGCGCATCTAGTGGACGGCCCCCGTGAGCGCAATCACCTTGCCTTCGCGGCAACTTTGGTAGGTGCCCACGACGAGTTCGAGGGCGCGGTAGCCGTCCTCGCCGGTGATGCTGGGGGGGGTGCCAGTGGCGATGGCGCGGCCGAGGTCAAGGAATTGGCGTTCGAAGGGCGCCAGCGAGATGGCCATGGGATCGGAGGCGCCGGAGGAGACGCTGGTGGCCAGAGGAGCAGGATCGCTGAGGTCGTCGTCCTGGACGTCCCAGGTGGTCAGCTTGTCGCCGCTGATGATGGCCGTGCCCTGAGTACCATGGATCTCGATTCGCTCGGTGTACCCCGGCCAGAAGGCGGTGGAGGCCTGGATGACACCCTGTGCGCCACTGGCGTAACGCAGCATGGTTTGCACCACGTCCTCACTGGCAATCTTATGGCGCGCGCCCAACTGCCACATGCCGAAGACCTCCGCCACCGGGCCCAGCAGATGGAGCAGGATGTCGACCTGATGGATGCCCTGGTTGATCAGCGCGCCGCCGCCTTCGACGTCCCAACTGCCTTTGATGGGGCGCGAATAGTACTCTTCGCTGCGCCACCACTTGACGTAAGCGTCGGCTTGCAAAATCTTGCCCAAACGGCCAGCGGCGATGGCGCGCTTCAGAAAAATGACGGAGTCGTCGAAGCGATGCTGGCTGACGACGGCGAGGTGTACGCGCTTGGCATGGGCGTACTCGATCATCTCGCGCGCGGTTTTGAGATTCGTGGCGATGGGCTTCTGCACCTGGATGTGCTTGCCGGCATCCGCGGCCAAGCGCAGCGGCTCCAGGCGCACATCGGGGAAAGTACACAGGTCCACCACGTCGACTTCGGGGTCCGCGCAGATGGCCTCCAGCGAATCGACGTAGCGCGCCCCGTATTGGGAGGCGAAGGCCTCGCCTTTGTCGAAGTTCTGGTTGTAGCAGGCCGTGACGCGATAGCCAATGTTGGCATAGGCTTGCGCGTGTTTGTGGGCGATGGCACCAGTGCCAATCAAGCCGATGCGAGGTGTTTTCTCTGAAGTTTGCGACATGGGCAGTTCCTAGTTTGTCAGAAGCCTGGAGCGCGCGGGAAAGGGAGCGTATGGTAACCTAAAAAAAGTCCTGCCTTCGCACCGATTCCCCTTCGGAACTTTGACCCGGTAGCTCAGTTGGTAGAGCATCTGACTTTTAATCAGAGGGTCGTGGGTTCGAGCCCCGCCCGGGTCACCAAACTTCCTATTAGCACCCCAGTTTGCGGGGAGAATATCCGCCTCAACGCGGGGTGGATATGATACTCTGCGGAAATGAATTCGAAGCACGCCGCGTTTCATGTCGTGCTAGGGGTCGTGCTGGGGCTGCTGTTTATGGCCTTCTTCGCGTTCACTCTGGGCCGCATGTCCGTAAACGCACTTTTGTTCCTTTCGGTGGTCGCTTTAGCGGGGCTGATGATTCTGGGGATCTTCGTAAGTCTGCATCCAGATCGCGTCTGGGTGAAGCAGCGGCGTACGGCCATTTCAATGATCTTCGCGACGCTAGGGATGGCGGGCGCCACCGTGGCCAGCATTCAGGGCTTGCGCGCCAATCGCGAGACTTTTGGCATTCAGGATCAGTTGACCGTTTCGATGCGGAAGAATACCGAGCAAGAATCCGAACTGGTGCGGGTTCGGACGGAAGCGGCTAGGGTAAAGACTGAAGCGGCGCGGACGCTAGCGTTGAATAGCGAACTGCAGCGGAAGCTGCTAGACCAGAGCTCGCAGATGAAAGATTTAGCCGTGCAGCGCGTCGCCGAAGTGACCGGCGGCGATGGCTTCGCCTACCTCGACCTCGGAGCGCCCTCAACCGATAGCGGCGTCTCGATTCAGGCGAAAGTGAACGGCAGCTACCATTTGCGACAGGTGAAGTATCGCATCGCCGAGGGTGGGCTGGTGGATTTGGGCGATCTCGGCCCGCGGGCGACGCGCTTACTGGATACGGTGCTGCAGCCGTCGCGCGAGGCAGGGGCGAAGTACAAGATCACCATTCAGGCCGCCAATGGCCCCGTGCAAGAGGATTTAGAGCTGCGGTTCAATCCGGCGGGCAAGCGTTGGGAGCGTCGCGTGAAGGTGAGCCGGGGTGAAGAGGTCCTGCTCGAGCGGGGCTGGGGCCGATAGCCTTTAAGGCGTCAGCAGCACCTTCAGCGTCCCTCGACTGGCCGCATGCCCAAACGCATCGCAAGCCCCGCTCAGCGGATACCGCCCCACGATCATCTCGTCCAAATGCAACTTGCCCGCCGCAATCAGCTCCAGCGCCGACTCAAACCGCCCGCATCGTGACCCCACCAAAGTCAGCTCATTCACAATGATCGGCGCAGTGTCCACCGCCACTTCGCCCGACACTGTACTCTTCATAATCAACGTCCCGCGCGGCTCGGTCATCCGCACTGCTTGCGCCAATCCCTCCGCCGACCCTGTCGCATCTACCACATAGCGAAACGCGCCCGTCGGCAAAACGCCTGTCGCTAATTCCGTCTCCACTCCCGCCCGCGCCGCGATCCGCAACTTGTCCGCGTGCCGGCCAAATAAACGCAACCGCAAACCGCGCGCCGCCAACACCTGCGCAATCAGCAACCCCAGCTTACCGTCGCCCAGCACGGCCACCACGCTGCCCGCCGGAATCGCCACCTGCTCCAGAATCTCGCAAGCCGCGGCCACCGGCTCCGTAAACACCGCATGTTCATCGGACACGTGCCGTGGCACGCGCCGCAGATTGGCCTCGGGCAAAGTGAAGTACTCCGCAAATGCCCCCGGATGCCTCACGATTCCCAACACCGTGCGCATCGGGCAGTGCCGGCCTAAATCGCGCGCACACCAGTCACAATGGCTGCAAGCCAAGTTGATCTCGCCCACCACCCGCTCACCCAGCCATGCCGGATCGTCAGCTTCGACAACCTCAGCGACAAACTCATGGCCCGGCACGCCGACAAAGCCGTAGTACCCGCGTTGCAACTCCAGGTCGGTATTGCAGATTCCCGCGAGGGTCAAACGCAACAGAGCGTGCCCGGCCGGCCGCGACGGTTGGGGTAGATCGCGTAGGGAAACGTGCCCCGCCTCGATCCAGACGGCCCTCACTTACGAGCGCTTTGCGCCAACTGATCGGCGCGCCGTTTCCGGCTCCACCACCACCACTGGCGCTCCTCGTCGGGCAGGTTGGGGTCACGGGCCTGCGCCACCGCGCAACGAAAGACGTCCAGCACGCAGACGTCCTGCCGACGCCCGCTAAGGCGGCACAAGCGCGCGTAAAGTTCGTCCCCATCGCAGTCAGCCAACTGACTCACCGAGCGTACGCCCAGCATTTCAAAATCGCCCAACATCGCGCCGCCGATGCCGGCCAAGTCCCTCAGTCCGCGTGGGTCACTCATAATGAGTCCATGCTAGCTTAAATCGACTCAGCGGTCTCGCCGATCTGCTCCATCAGCCGCAGTACTAGCGCCTTGACCGCGTGATTTCTAATCGTATATCTAGCCCACGGCGTCAGCCGTGGGGCACATTCTAAGCCTGTTCGTGGCCACGGCTGTGACGCCCGGGGCTAGTTATATCAGTCAGTAGAAACCATGTCAGGGTTCGTCAGACCATCGGCGAAGGGATCTCGCCGCCGGAGCATGAAAGAACCTTTTCACGCGGTCGGAGCACGTTTGCGTTGACTGGGTGAAGAAGTACTTCTCGAATACGTCCTTCCAGCCCGCCGCGCCAGCGGCGGGGCACATTCTTCCCGACCCGGACTATTCCAGGTTCCGTATTCGGTGGGGCACTCACGAGCGGATGATATTTCTGATTAACTGGATGCCCAGGGCCTGTATTTGTTCATTTCAGGTGGAATTGGAACGTGGTAACTGGAAAATGTGCCCCACC
>JAYVRS010000850.1:0-14603 GCA_043776185.1 Bryobacteraceae bacterium
TCCGGCGCGGTCATTATAACTACCGGCACTTTTCTGAATGGGCTCGCCCACATCGGCGAGCAGACCTACGAGTGCGGTCGCAACGGCGAGTCCCCGGCAGTGATGTTGGGCAATCAACTCCGCACGCTCGGCTTGCAATGGACCCGCCTCAAGACCGGCACCCCCCCGCGACTCGACGGCCGCACTATTCACTGGGACCGCTTTGAGGCTCAGGCCGGCGACACTATCCCGACGCCCTTCTCGTTCTTGACCGCCAAGATCGATCGGCCCCAGATCCACTGCCACATCGCCTACACCTCGCCCGAAATGCACCGTCTGATTGCGGAGAATGTGCATCGGTCGGCCATGTACTCGGGGCGCATCGAGGGCATCGGCCCGCGCTACTGCCCGTCGATCGAAGACAAGATCGTCAAATTCCCCGACAAGGACAAGCACCAATTGTTCCTCGAACCAGAGGGCTTGGACACCAACGAGGTCTACGTCAACGGCATGTCGACCAGCCTTCCGTATGACGTGCAAGCTCAGATGATCGCGTCGATTGAGGGTTTAGAGGATGCCGAGATGATCCGCGCCGGGTATGCCATCGAGTACGATGCCATCGATGCCCGGGAGCTGAACCACGGCTTGGAGCTGAAGCAGATCGAGAGCCTGTTTTTGGCCGGCCAGATCAATGGGACTTCGGGCTATGAGGAAGCAGCTTGCCAGGGCATCGTCGCGGGGATAAACGCGGCTCGCAAATTACAAAACAAAGCCAGTATGGTGGTCGCCCGCACCGAGGGCTACACCGGCATCCTGGTGGATGACCTGATTAGCAAAGGCGCTGACGAGCCCTACCGGATGTTCACTTCGCGAGCAGAGTTCCGGCTGCACCTGCGCATCGACAACGCTGATGATCGCCTGACGCCTATCGGACGCGAAATGGGGCTCGTACAGGATGATCGCTGGGCGCTCTTCCAAAAGAAGCAGGAACAGCGAGCCCGAATTGAGCGCTGGCTTAATGATACGAAACGAGCCGGAGAGAAGCTGTCGGTGCTGATAAAGCGCCAGGGTACGGGAATTCTCGAGTGGCGCGACGAGATTGTCGCGATGCTGGGCGAGGAGCCGGTACACGGCGTCCTGACCGTGGTGGAGACCGAGATCAAGTACTCGGGCTATTTAGCCCAGCAGGAGCGACAGATCGCGCGATTGAAGGACGCCGGGGGTCGATTGATTCCCGAGGACTTCGACTTTGCCGGCATTCCTGGATTGTCGACCGAGGTTCAGCAGAAGCTACAGCGAGTTCGTCCGGAGACGTTGGGGCAAGCGGGGCGCATCCCCGGTGTAACGCCGGCGGCGATTGCGGTGTTGGACGTTTATTTGATTTTAAGAGGGCAGCATGCGGGTTGAGGACTTCCGGGCACTAGTGGCGACGAGACTGTTGGGCTTGTGGGAGGTGGATGACGACGCGTTGGTGAAGCTCGCTCGGCACCATGAGTTATTTGATCGCTGGAACTGTCGGCTAGACCAGACAGCGGTGCGGGACACGGGCGAAGCGGTGGAGCGCCATTATTGCGAGGGGATCCTGGCGGCGGCGTTTATTGCCAGAGTGTATGTTCCACGTGGAACAAAATTGATTGCGGACATCGGGAGCGGGGCGGGCTTTCCTGGCGCGGTGATCGCGGCCATTCTTCCGAAGGTGACGGTGCATTTGGTGGAGTCCAATTTGGACAAAGCGCTCTTTCTCCGGGACTCCACCCGGGGCTGGGCCAATGTAAAGGTCCGGTCATCGCGGGCCCACAACCTTCCGGATTACTTTGACCTGCTGACAGCACGCGGCATGGCCAACCGAGAGATCTTGAACCTGATGCCGAAGTTGGGGTCCGAAGTATTGCTGATGTCGTCGAAGGGCGAGTCCGAGCTCTTACCAAGCGAACCCAATTTCACAGTGGGCGAGACCGTACCCATCCCCTGGGCCCCGACCCGCGTCCTGGTCTCGGGCACGATGGCCCCCGCAGAATCGACCGAGTAAGTTTCTCTCATTGTTCCACGTGGAACAATATTCTCTCAATGTTCTCTCAATGTTCCACGTGGAACAATTCCGCAAGATCCCCTCCTTCACAGTCGGGGTTCTGTTGATACAGCCTCTCCCGCCGTGCTATCCTGACCGAGCACCCCCATGGCCCGTATCATCGCCATCGCCAATCAAAAAGGCGGAGTCGGCAAGACAACTACCGCGATCAACCTCGCCGCTTCCCTTGCCGCCAACGACCTTCGCATCCTCCTCGTCGACGCTGACCCCCAGGGCAACTCGACCACCGGCGTTGGTATCGACAAGCGTAGCTTGCGCAACACCACCTACAACGCCCTCCTGAACCAAGTCCCTACCGCGCAGATCATCAAGCCAACCGACTTCGAGGGCCTCTTCATTCTGCCCACCGACCAGAACCTGATCGCGGCCAATATCGAACTGGTGGACGCCGAGGACCGCGAATACCGCATGCGCCGGGCGCTGAACCAAGTTCGCGACCAATACGACTTCATCATCATCGATTGCCCCCCGGCTCTTGACCTTCTCACCCTCAACTCGCTGCTCGCCGCCGATTCACTCCTGGTCCCGATCCAATGCGAGTTCTTTGCCCTCGAAGGTATCAGTCAACTGATGGATACCGTCGACCGCATCAAAGAGGCCTTCCAGCACGACCTGAAGCTGGAAGGCGTCCTGCTCACCATGTACGACGACCGCACCAACCTCACGCGTCAAGTGGCCGCCGACCTCAAAGAATTCTTCACGACTGACGTATTTACCACCGTCATCCCCCGCAGCGTCCGCCTCGCCGAGGCACCCAGCTTCGGCAAGCCCGTTCTCGCCTACGACGTCTCAAACAAAGGCACCGAAAGCTACATCAAACTGGCCAAGGAGATATTGTCCAATGAACAAACCGCTCGACAATCGGCGCGCGCTCGGTAGAGGACTCTCCTCACTCCTCCCGACCCGGCCTTCCGGCAACGCCCCCAATTTTTACGAAAACGCCGGGCAAGCCACCGCCTTGGCCAGCGACGGCAACGGCTTGATGATGCTGCCCATTGAGCGCATCGAACCCAACCCCACGCAGCCGCGCCAGCACTTCGACACTGCGCAGCTAAACGAACTCGCCGCCTCGATCGCCTCCAATGGCGTCATTCAACCGCTAGTGGTGCGGCGTAAAGGCGATGGCTTTGAATTGGTGGCGGGCGAACGCCGCTGGCGCGCCTCCAAGATGGCCGGCCTCTCGGAGGTCCCGGTGGTGGTGCAGGAGATCGCGGACGACAAAGTCCTCGAGATCGCTCTGATCGAAAACATCCAGCGCGCGGATCTGAACCCGATTGAAACGGCCCAAGCCTTCTCCCGGCTGGTACGGGAACTGAACCTGAGCCATGAAGAAGTGGGCCAACGCACCGGTAAAGAGCGGGCCACGATCACCAACTTCCTGCGCCTGCTGAAGCTGCCGGAAGACCTGCAGCAATTGGTGGCCGAGGGCCGGCTGACGATGGGCCAAGGCAAAGCGCTGCTAGGGCTCGAAACGGAAGACCAACAACGGGACCTCGCCAAGAAAGCAATGCAACTCGGACTGAGTGTCCGCGCCGTCGAAAAGATGGTGCAGAACGTCATGTCGCCACCGGAGCCAGCCGCGGCGGCGCCCCAGGTCCCGGTAGATCCCAATGTCGCGGCCGCTATCGAAGAGTTCGAACGCGTGCTCGGCACCCGGGTACGGATCATCGCCACTACCGAAAACCGCGGTCGCATTGAGATCGAATACTACTCGCAGACTGACCTGCAACGCATCTACGAGCAGATCATCGATTAGTTTGTAACTCCTTGATAATACGATATTTAAATGGCAGATCCGTGCTCCACCCCACGGCTTACGCCGTGGCCTAGTGGCGGGGCTGAACAGCAGAGGGGTAAGTGGGCCGCGACGAAAACTTCGTAGTACCAAGATTCCAGTCCGCTAGTCCTATTGTCATCAACAATTAATCCGATAAGGTAGAACGGACGGGTTAGTTAACGCGTCAAATAGCTGAGAACACAAGGTGACGGGGGGTGGATGATCATGACGGAACTTTCCCAGGCTGGGCTTAGCCTGGCCACGATAACATCCACGCTGGGTGCCACCGCAGCCACGGCTACCCTAGCCGCCACCGCCTCCGCAGTCAGCATCACCGCCGACGGCAACCGTATCGTCCTCAATTTCGGGGACTTAGCCGCCGCACTCGAACTGTGGAAGCCTTGGGGCTCGGCAGCCAAGCGTGCCGATTTCATGTTACGCTTCGAAAGCATGCTGCTGCGCCTGAATGTGGCGATCGAATTCCGCGTCAACGGCAAACTCCTCGGCGGCTTCGGACCCAATACCCAGCCCGGCTTCATACGCCGCCTCATTATCTAGCCCCATCCAGAAAGCTACCCCGCAGTAACCACCTCCGTAACTCGCAAGCCTTCCACGCGATAGCGCACAGCCTGACCCACCTCAATCGGGAACGGCCCTCCCGCCACATAGCCATCCACTTGCTCAAAATGAAAGGGGTGCATGCGACGGCGATCTGCCGAAGAAAGATAACCCCAGCGCATCGGCAAATTCAGACGTAAGATGAAACCGGTATCGCTACGAGGAGTGGCCATACCCGAGGATGCAACGCGGAAGGCGGCATGTCACTACGACGAAACACCTAGTACCATTGGACCCATCTAGTACTCAGGATTACGGCGAGAAAGATCCACAAACCAGTTCAACCTCTCCTTCTGCGCGCCGATAAGGCTACTCAAGGAGGCTGCCATGGAAATACGCATAACACATGACCCATTTCCTACGCGGAACAGCTCCCCGTCCCTACCCGAGGGGCAAGCGCAACTTGCTGAGAGACGAGAGCTAGTCCAGGCAGTAAAAGAGTTAGAAAAGGCGGCGGTGGCCGGGGACGGAAATGAACTCCGTCTGGCCCTGGACCGCGAAACCAAGAGGCCGGTGGTACGCATCGTAAATCGTGAAACTGGAGAATTGATTCAGCAGTTTCCGACCGAAGAGGTAATTAGGCTGGCGCAACGCCTCAAAGCAGCGCGCTAAAGCCCACACCCATATGAGTTACTACGATCAATATTTAGAGAACCGCGTCTTGTCGGCCAGCCCTGTGGAGTTGGTGCGTCTGATGTATCGCGGAGCACTCGATGCCACCAACGTCGCCCGTCAGCACATGGAGACCGGGGACATCGCCGAACGCACGCGCGCGCTCAACCGGGCCAACGGCTTGGTGACCGAGTTAGTAACCTCGCTGCAGCCCCCTACCGACGCCGCCGGCCAAAAGATGGAACAGAATCTGCGGCGGCTGTACGACTACGTGCTGCACCAACTGGCGCAAGCGGCCATTACACAAACCCCCAGCCCGCTCGACCAAGCCGATGCCGTTCTGCGCTCATTACTCGAAGCTTGGGAAAAGATCGAGCCGGCTCCCGACTTGCACGAAGAGCTGGAATACGAGCCTACGACGGCCATCAGCGTCAGCGCGTAGTTCGGGAAGGGATTTGTTTTAAGCCGTCGCGGCCTTACCGCGTCTGGTAGCCCATTTGACACTCCGAGTGCACGGCCTGCACCGCCCGCTCCAAACCATCCCGGCGCACCACAATCGCGATTGTCAGCTCACTGGAACCCTGAGCGATCGCGATGATATTCACCTCGTGGCGCGAAATCGCCGTGAAGATGCGGCCCGCCAATCCTCGGCTCCCCTGCATACCTTCACCCACCACCGCGAGCAATCCCACATTCTCATCGACGTCGATCGGCCGCAAGTAGCCGTGCGCCAACTCCAGCGCAAAACTCGACTCGATGGCGGTCATCGCCATACTTAACTCTTCCTTACGCACCAGGAAGCAGAAGTTCTGGCGATAACTCGAACTCGACAGCGCCAACACCTCGGCATTCACCCGAGAGAGAGCGTCCAGGGCCCTCGCCATGATGGCCGCCCCATTCACTTCCGCACTGGCCGGCTCAATCGACACCAGCGCCACATTGGCCATCGACGTCACCGCGCGCGCGCCACCGGGCACCGCAATCACCGGGACGATGCGCGTGCCCGGCGTCGTGACATTGAAGCTGTTCTTACTCCAGACGGGAATGTTCTTTTCGACCAGCGGCGCCAGCGTCCGCGGATGCAGCACCTTGGCCCCGTTGTAGGCCAACTCCGCGGCCTCCCGATAGCTCACTTCCGGCAACACGACGGCGTCTTTCACCAAGCGCGGATCCGCGCTCATGATGCCGTCGACGTCGGTCCAAATCCATAGCTCGCCGGCATCCAAAGCACCCGCCAGAATCGAGGCGGAAAAGTCCGAACCGCCGCGGCCCAGTGTCGTGGGACGGCCATCCAGCGTGGCACCGTTGAAGCCGGTGACAATGGGGAGAATATTCTGCGCCAATAACGGCCTCAGTACCTCGGTACACTTCTCGCGCGTGGGGTCCAACAGCGGCGTCGCGTTACCGAAACACGTATCGGTGACGATCACTTGGCGGGCGTTGACGGCTTGCGCTGTCGTGCCCGTAGCGTCGAGATAAGAGGCGAGCAACATGGCACTCAAGCGTTCTCCAATGGCGACCGCTTCGTCCACTGACCTCGGCGGACGCTCGCCCAACAGCAGGATCCCGCCGGAGATGCGGTCGAATTCCTTCATCAGGCCGTCGATCTTGCCTAAGACCTCCTCCAAAACCGAGGCCGTCGCCGCGCCGGCAAATAGCTCCCGGGCCGTCTGCTGATGACGCTCACGAAGGCTCGAGGCGTGGCGCTCCACGCCCTCCGAATCCCCGGACTCAGCACATCGCAGCGTCTCCAGCAACAGATCGGTCACCTTCGACATCGCCGACACCACCACCACCGTGGGGCGAAACGCCTTCTGCTCCTTGCAAATCCCGGCCGCCACCTGGATCCGCTCGGCGGTGCCCATACTACTGCCGCCAAACTTCATCACTAAAAGACTATTCGACATGTTGACGGGTAAGGCTCTTTCCATTCGAGGTTCGTGCTCGCACAACACGCAATATTTCGTCTTCCACCTCCACCGGCGATAGGGTGCTGGTATCGAGATAAACGGCATCTTCGGCTTGGCGCAACGGCGAGTGCGCCCGTGCCCGATCGCGCCGGTCCCGCTCTTCAATCTCGCGTTCCAAGTCTTCCACGGAGAAATCGTGGCCACGCTCGTTCAACTCCAGGGCTCGCCGATCAGCCCGAATGCGCGGGTTCGCGTCCAGGTAGAACTTCACCTGGGCCTCGGGAAAGACTACCGTGCCAATATCCCGGCCTTCCATCACCACGCTGGTTCGCTCGCCCAACGCCTGCTGCTTTTCCACTAACGCGCGGCGAACCCCGGCCACGACGGCGACCTTGGAAGCGGCTTCCGAAACCGCCGGCTCACGGATGGCGTCACTGACATCCTCGCCGTTCAAAAGGATACGGCCCGGGCCAATCAGTTCCAGCACTGAGGTGACGGCCAGCACTTCCAAACGGTGCATATCCTCGAGCGCGGTGCCCGTACGCAAGGCCCACAAGGCGATGGCCCGATACATGGCGCCGGTGTCGATGTAGAGAAAGCCGAGACGTTCGGCAACCGAGCGGGCGATGGTCGATTTGCCGGCACCGGCTGGGCCATCGATGGCAACGATGATAATTTTGTCCATGAGCAGAAAGCTAACTTTCCATTATCCGCTAGAATCGAAGCATGCTCCGTAAGTTCATTCTCACGTCCGCTCTCGCCGGCTCCCTTACCGGTTCCTTGTTGGCTCTCGAACCCAAAGCAGTCACCGAAGCCAAGGCCATGACCAAGGCCGGCAAACACCCGGAAGCCGTCGCCGCGCTCGAAGGCGCTTTGACGACTTCGCCGAAGGATGCCGTCGCCATCAAGACCGCTTTGGCCGAAGCCAACCTAGCCCTGGGCGACTTCAACATGTTCAACGAACAGATGCCGCCCTTCCGCAAATATCCCGCTGCGTTGCGCGCTTATCGCCAAGTGCTGACGTACGACAAGTCCAATAAGAAGGCCGCCACCAACATCAAGACCATTGAAGACATCTACAAGTCGATGGGCCGTCCGGTTCCGCAATAACACCTGCTAGCTATTCAGGGGCTTCGTGGCAAACACAAACTCGGCCAGCGGCACGCCGCCAATGAGATGCTCGTCGATCAAACGATCAATCATGCCGGGGGCCAAATGGTGGTACCAGGTGCCTTCCGGGTACACCACCGCCAGCGGACCCTGCTCACAAACCCGCAGACAATTGGCTTTCGTGCGAAAGATGCCGGTAAGGCCACGTTCGGCGAGGCGAGTTTTGAGGACGTCCCAGACGGCAAGGCCTTCCTCCTGGGAACAGCATTGCGGTTTCGACTGGTCAGCACAAACGAAAATGTGCCGGGTGATTTGGGTAAGGGCGAGGCGGTCGGCTTGCTTGGCCAGACGCTCATGATTCACGGGATCCATCGCTAACCATTATGACCTTAGCGGCCTTCGAAAAACTGGTGGAAGATGCCTTGGCCGGCATCCCGGCGGTCTATCGTTCCCGCATGCGCAATGTGGTGCTGGTAGTGGAAGATCATGCGCCAGAGCCGGGTCTGCTGGGCCTCTATGAGGGCCGGCCCCTCACCGAACGGGGCCTTGGCGACAGCTTCGCCATGCCCGATCGCATCACGATCTACCGCCTGCCCCATGAGCGAATGGCCCGCAACAGCCAGCACCTGCGGCGCATCGTCGCCGAAACGGTCTGGCACGAGATCGCCCACTACTTCGGCCTCAACGAGGAGCAAGTCCTGCGCGCAGAGCGAGCCCGGACAAGGCGGCGTTATTCACGCTAGATCGCCGTCGCCGAAACCGCTTGGGAAGCCACCCCACGGCTAACGCCGTGGGCGAGTTGGACGTCTTTTGCGCTACTAGCCCACAGCGTTAGCTGTGGGATGCAAGCGGTTCGTACCATTCTAACGTCGGTGGGCGAGAGCACAAAACGTAATCGTAACGCGATCAGAGCAACTAGTCGACCAGGTCCTTGGCCTTGGCCACGGCAGCCTCGCCCGCATCCTTAATCGACTCGCCCATCGACGAAGCCTTTTCCCCCGCAGCACTGGCCAAGTCGCCCGCCTTGTCCATCGCCGTATGACCTACGTCCTTGAGCGTACCGCCCATCGACGAAGCCTTATCGGCTGCGGCGCTGGCGTAATCACCGGCCTTGTCCATCGCCGTGTGGCTCGCATCGGCAATCGTCTCGCCCAGGGCCGAAGCCTTTTCCCCGGCGGCGCTCGCCAGATCTTCGGCCTTATCCACCGCTACTTTGGCGACCTCGCTCAACTTTTCGGCGGCTTCGGAGGCCATTTCTTTTGCTTTGTTCAAAAAGTCCATGTTCTTACCCTACTCCGTTTCGGGCCAGAAAAAAGCTTTACTTGCGGCGCAGGATCTTTTCCCGCCATAGCCGCTTCAGGTCTGGTCCGAACTCGGTGAATAAGTTGCCAATCACCACTTGACCCACCTGGAAGTGACCGAGCTGCGCGCCTTTTACCCGTCGGGAATAGGGGTCCGGGTAGAGGCTCGCGCCGACATAGCCGCCCACATAGGCCGAGATCAGGTTCGAGGGATCGAAGCGCCGGACGCCCTGTCGATCAGCCGCCAGCACCAGCCCGGAAAAGGCCTGGCGGACACGCCGGGCCCCACCATTACACTCGCAGCGCTGATATCGCGGATCGTGCCCAATCAGGGCGGCTGTCCCGGATTGAACCACATCCTGAACGGTGATCGTCGCGAAATTCATTCCCAGACGTCGCCCGAAGCCTTCGCCGGTGCGCTCCCATTCCACGGGCCGATTCCGAACTTGTTGCGACAGCGAAGGTCCCACCGTACGAAAGAAAGCGCCGGGTGAGGCGAAGTCATTGCGCACGATCAGCTTCAAGCGTTGGGCGCCAGTAAGTGGCGGGTCCGACGCGACACGGGAACCCCAATTGATCTTCGGCGCAGTTTGCCCTTGGGACGCCCATGTCAGCAGAAAGACCAACGCCCAAACGCGAATTAGTAAGAATGATCCCATGACCCCTAGCGACTGATGAAACAGTCCCCGTTCTTAGCCTACTCGCTTTCGAGCCACGAATAAATCAAACTGCCAATGGAAGCACCGATTAAAGGCGCCACCCAGAAGAGCCAAACTTGAGCGAGCGCCCAGTCGCCCACTACGACGGCCGGGCCGAGACTCCGCGCCGGATTCACCGAGAGATTCGTCACCGGTATGCCGATCAGGTGGATCAGCGTCAGCCCGAAGCCGATGGCCACCGGAGCCAGAGCCGGGTGAGCCTTCTGGTGCGTCGCGCCCAGGATGATGAACAGGAAGAAGGCCGTCAGCACCACTTCCGAGGTAAAGCCCGCCACCATCGAGTAACCGCCCGGGGAATGCTCGGCGTAGCCGTTGGCAGCCAAGCCACCCGCCAAACTGAAACCGGCTTTGCCGCTCGCGATGAAGAAAAGTGTAAACGCGCCCGCAATGCCACCCAATACCTGCGCCGCCCAATACGGCAATACTTCGCTGGCGGGGAAACGTTTGGCCACCACCAGGCCTAGCGTGACGGCGGGGTTCAGGTGACAACCCGAAATGTGGCCGATCGCGTAAGCCATGGTCAAAACCGTGAGGCCGAAGGCGAGAGAAACGCCTAGTAGCCCAATCCCGACGCCGGGGAAAACGGCGGCCAACACGGCACTACCGCAACCTCCAAAAACCAACCAGAACGTGCCGAGAAATTCGGCGGTACAGCGTTTCGAAATAGGCATTTCGATGATCTCCTTTGGCTCCACGATGTGGCAATCGGGGATGAGTCTATCACTTTCGCTGCCTCCCCCGTATGCTTGGTTGATTGAATGTAACAATCATTAATTTCAACAACATGAAGCGTGAACAAAAGTTACGCTCGTTGGCCAGTCAGATGAATCAATACTTACGATGCTGAATTCATCTCCAATGAAGATATCTCTTCTTTTTACAGCCGTGGTCCTCACTGCGGCGGCACAGGATACGGCTGGGGTGGGCTCAGTAGCCGGCACAGTGAAGGCGGCTACCGCGGCCGGGGCCGCCGGGATTCGCGTTTGCGTTCTCACCACCTCGCGATGCGTCACCACTGCTGCCGATGGCGCTTTCCGAATTACTGAAGTGCGAGCCGGCACCTATCAGCTCGAAATCACGGCTCCCGGCCAACCACCGATTTTGAGCCCCGTCGTCAGCGTCCGGGCCGGCCTCGATGGCACGGTGGACGTCATCCTGCCGACGGTGGACGCCGTCCAGCAGAGCATCACAGTCTCTGACTCAGTCTTTGTGGCGCCCGAAGAGGTAAAGACTTCCAGCTTTCTGGTGCAGCGTTACGAGATCTTCAAGGCGGCGGGCGCGCAACAGGACGTGTCGCGCTATATACAAACCCTACCCGGCGTGGGCATCGGCACTAATGACTTTCGCAACGACCTGATCGTGCGCGGCGGCAGTCCGCTGGAGAATCTCTTTGTCGTCGACAACGTCGAGATTCCGAATATCAACAACTTTGCCAACTTCGCCTCGGCCGGGGGCACTACGAGCATCCTCGACGCCGACCTTATTCGCGACGTCACTTTTCTCACCGGCGGCTACCCGGCACCGTTCACTAATCGTACGTCCAGTGTCCTCCAGATCGCGCAACGCGAAGGTAGCCGGGAGGCATTCAGTGGACGGGTTTCGTTGGGGTCGGCCGGTTTAGGAGCCATTCTTGAAGGGCCGCTGAAAGGCAAGAAAGGTTCGTGGGTCTTCTCCGGTAAGCGTAGTTTTCTGGATGCGTTTACGAAAGACATCGGTTTCGGCGGCGTGCCGGTGAACTATAACTACAACACCAAGGTACTGTATGACCTTAGCCCCCGCGACCGCGTGTGGCTCGTCAACTTTTCGGCGGTCGACAACATCCGACTGGGGCTGACCGACAAGCAGCCGAAGGCCGATCCCGACCGCAACCCGGAGCTTGACCTCATCGACATCCGCTACCAGGGCTGGCGTTCCGCAACGGGCTTTAACTGGCAGCGCCTACTAGGCGAGCGCGGCGTCGGTTTACTGGGCGTCACCCATTCGGAAGCCAACGTCAACCAGACCGCCAAGGACTTACTGAAGTTTGGCCAGACTGGCGCATCGGTAACCGACCTGATCAACAACACTCCCACCCGCTTTCGTGAAAATAGCCGGGAAGGGGAGAGCACCATCAAGTACGACCTGACTACTTACTTACCCATGTTCGACAAAGTACAGGCAGGCGCCAGCTTCAAGATCTTTCGTCTGCGGTATAACACCGAACAACCTTTTGGCCGGGACAATCCATTTTCGGCCGTGCCGAATCTCAATCCGTTTTTCCTCAACCGCAGACTAGTGACGAATCAAACCGGAGCCTACGTGCAGTCGACGCGCAACCTTGGCTCGCGCCTGAATCTTACCTGGGGCGGCCGTTTGGACAATTTCCAACTCCTGGGCCGCACCAAGTTCAGTCCCCGAGTCGGCCTTAGCTATCAATTGGCCAACAAACTGAGCCTGCGAGGCAGCTACGGTATTTACTACCAGCAGCCGCAGTTTCTATTTGTCGAGGCCTTCCCGCAAAATCGAGGACTAAGCCCCATCCGGGCTAACCACTACGTCACGGGCATTTCCTATGTCGTGAGCCCGACGATCCGGTTCACCGTGGAGGCGTATCGCAAAGATTACTCAAGTTATCCGGTATCCACCCAATTTCCCAGTTTCTCGCTGGCCAACTCAGGCGACACATTCGCGGTGAGCGACATCCTCCTGCCCTACACCAGCGCCGGACGTGGCCGGGTGCAGGGAGTGGAACTTCTTATCGAAAAGAAATTTAGCGCCCGCTGGTATGGCCAAACGAACATCTCCTTTTCAAAGACGCGTCACGCTGGCCTGGATGGCGTCTTGCGGCCCGGCACTTACGATTATCCTGTAATATTCAATGCCCTGTCCGGCTACAAACTCAGTAAGACTTGGGACTTTTCAGCGCGCTTTGTCTATCTCTCGGGCCGGCCCTACACCCCCTTCAACGAGGTATTATCGAAAGCGCAAAATCGAGGTATCTTCGATCTGGCGCGGGTGAATGGAGTACGCGCCCCCGACTATCTAAGACTCGACTTACGCGTCGACAAGACTCTTACGGTGCGAGGCAAACCCCTGCTTGTTTTTTTTGGCACGCAAAACACGACGAATCGCCGCAACATCGCCCAGGTGGCGTGGGACCGTAAAGCCAACGGAACGCGGTTTAGCCGGCAGCTCGGTTTATTCCCCATTATCGGGCTCGACTGGCGCTTCTAGCGCACCTCAGATCCGCATCGGCATGACGACGTAGCGGTAGGTAAGCGTGTCGCTCGCCTCGCCGGGCTGCATCTCGCCCGCTGACTGCCCGTCCTTGAAGAGGAACTTGGCCTCGGGAGTCGGCAGCGCGCGCAGGAACTCGATCATGTAAGAGGCGTTGAAGCCGATCTCCACCAGCGGCCCACTATAATCCACCGAAATGGACTCTTCGCTCTCACCGGTCTCCGACAGCGACGAGTAAATCTTCACTTCGCCGGGCGCCACCTGCAAGCGGATCGCCCGCGAACGGTCGTCTGAAAACTGCGCCACGCGTTCGATCGTCGCCTTCAGTTCGTCCTTGGCCAAGTTCACTGAATGGGCATGCTCCTTGGGCAGAACGCGCTCATAGTCGGGGAAGTTGCCCGAGAGCTTGCGCGATAACAGAAGCCGGTCGCCGAACTGGAAGAACAGGTGGTTGTCATCGCCGGAGAACGCGATCTTGGCATCGGCTCCAGCGTCGCTCGCGAGCTTGAGGATCTCAGTCATCGCCTTCTTGGGCAGTAGTGCCTTGTAGGCTCCGCTGATGCCCTCTAAGGTGGTCTTCTCTTCCACTAAGGCCAGACGATGGCCGTCGGTGGCAACCATGGTGATGCTATCGGGTTTCAGGATCAGTTGGGCGCCGTTGAGCGTGAAGCGTGACTCTTCGTTCGAAATGGCAAAGATCGTGCGGCTGATCATAGAGGCGAGCAGGCCGGCGGGCAAATCCACGATCTTCTCGGGCGTCACCGGCAGTTCCGGGTAGCTCTCGCGCGACATGCCCGCGATGCGCGTCTTCGAACGGCCGCAAGTCAGGTTCGCCCACTGGTTCTCCATGAACTTGATGGTGACGTCTGCATCGGGCAGCAGGCGGACAAAGTCCAACAGCCGCTTAGCCGGTATGGTGCCGGCGCCCTTCTTGGTGACCTTGGCTGCGCACGTGGACCGGATTCCCAGCTCCAGATCCGTGGCGGTCAGGGTGAGTCCTTCGTCCGTCGCTTCCAGAAGCACGTTCGAAAGGATGGGGATCGTGGTCTTTTTCTCGACCACGCCTTGGCTCAAACCGAGCTCTCGTACGAGGTCGGCCTTCTTGACGGTAAACTCCATCGTCTAGCTCCTTCAGATTGCTGCTTGTGATCTATCAGTGTATCGCTGAACGGGTGGATTCTTCGAGCCTTCTGAGTGTTCTTATTTGCTTTAGATAAAGATTACATAGTAGAAGACAGAAGACATCGGTGCTGTGGAAATGTGGAAATCGGC
>JAYVRS010000851.1:0-4063 GCA_043776185.1 Bryobacteraceae bacterium
GTGTCGTTGGGCCCGATGACGCTTTTCTCTTGGTCGGGCGCGGCGGCAGGGTCCGGCCGGTGCAGCGGAATCACGAGCGGGTCAGCGGCGAGGATCAGAAGCAAGGCAGTGAGAATCATGCCTTGCAGTTTATCGCCAGTTTACACTGGAGACTATGACGATTCGATTTTCGCCGGCCTTACTTCTTCTCGTCGTCCTGTCGCTGGGGTCACAGATTTGGGCGCAAGTGTCGGGGTCGAGCGGACAGGTGCAAGGGATCGTCGCCGATTCTTCGGGTGCGCCGATTCCGGGGGCCACCGTGGTCCTGCAAAATCGTGGTACCACTGCGACCCGGCGAATGGCGACGGACAATGACGGGCAGTTTCAGTTCCCGGCGATTCCAATCGGACGCTATTCGCTGGCCGTGGACGCCACTGGGATGGCTTCCTACAAGGTTGAGATGTTCCTGGTTTCGGTGGGGCAGACGGTGGCGCAACGCGTGCAGATGTCAGCAGCGGGAGTAAACGAGAAGGTGGAGGTGAAAGGCGAGACCGAGGCCCTGCAGACCACAGCCACCACTTCCAGTATTGCTTTGGGGTATGACCGCATCGAAGAAACTCCGTCGCAAAACCGCAACTACTTGAGCTTCGTTTTCGCCGCGCCCGGCATGTCGCCATCGGCGGGATCGAATACGCAACGGTCGGCGGCGGGGACGCACAACGTCGCCAACGACAGTGGCTTCGTCTTTGCGGGAATGCGTGGGCGAAATAACAGTATTTCCATCGACGGCGTGGACAACCGTGATGAGACCACCGGCGCGAACCGCGTGGCGATCGGGCTGGAGATGGTGCAGGAGTTTCGCGTCGCTGGCACTTCCGTCAGTGCCGAGTTCGGCGGCGCGGCTGGGGGCATCGTCAATTTGGTGACGCGCTCGGGGGCCAATGTCTGGCGAGGCGACGTGACGATGTTTATGCAGAATGAAGCGCTGAATGCCCGCAACGCTGAGGTGACCGCCGGGCGCAAGCAGCGGTACCGGCGCTATCAGCCGGGCGCTTCACTGCATGGTCCAATACGCAAGGACCGTACGTTTTTCGCCTCGGCCATAGAGAGCGCGTGGGAGGCCGGAGAGGAGTGGTCAGAGACCGGGCCCGCACTTCGGGCCCGTCTCGAAAAGGCTTTGGCTTCGCCGCTATTCGGCAAACGGGCACCCACGCAAATCACCACCGGTTTGTACCCGGCCACGGGACATGACACGGAGACCTCATTCAAACTCAACCACATCTTGAGTCCGAAGCACAGCCTAACCAGCCGCTATGCCTTCTCGCAAGGACGCGTAAATAACGACGTGATTGGCGTGGATAACTTTAGCGACTTGAGCGCTCGCGGCAGCAGCCGTCTGCGTGACCATTCCTGGGTAACCGCGCTGACCTCCGTCCTTTCACCTTCGCGTGTCAATGATATTCGATTCCAGTTCGGCCAGCGGGACGCGCTGATCACTCCCAATGCTGCCGGCCCAATGATCGAGATACCCGGCTTGATTACCTTCGGCGGCGGGTATCGCCTGGATCAGCAGCGTACCGAGAACCATTGGGAGTTAGTAGATAGCTTTAGCGCATCCATCGGTCGCCACTTACTCACCATCGGTGGCAGTGTTCACCCCATCACCCTAGATTCGCGTTTAGCGAACCGGTTCAACGGGCTCTACATTTTCCCCACTTTGGCCGATTTCGAGGCCGGCCGCCCAGATGTGTTTTTGCAGGCCTTTGGCGATCCATATACGCGCCTGACGACCACGCCGGTTGGGCTTTGGATGCAGGACCACTGGCAGGTGCGTCCAGGATTCACCCTGGAGACCGGATTGCGTTATGATCGCCAAACGATGCCCACGGGTCTGCCCATCAGTAGCAATAACTTGGCACCGCGACTGGGTTTTGCCTGGCATCCAAGCGCCAAGTCACCCTGGGTGATCCGGGCCGGTGCGGGTCTATTTTTCGACCGCTACCCGTTGGCTTTTTTGAATGATGCGGTTCAAAAAGACGGAGTCCACGGCTTTGAGCAATATGCGGCTGGAGCGGCCGCGCAGCAGGTGCAGAACTTTACGGGCGGCTCGCCGCTACGGAGTTTCTTAGCTTTCCTGCCGAATGGCCGTTACGGGGCGGCAAACCATTTCCCCTCCACTTACGGCGCGCGACTGACGGCCGGTGTGGAGCGGGCGCTGGACCATGACACCACGGTAGCGCTGGAATACACTTTCGCGCGTGGGTTGAACTTACAGCGCATTCGTAACGTCGGCGGACTGCCAAAACCTGACTATCTCTTGGAGCAAAACGCCCGCTCGTCCTATCAGGGAGCAACTTTTACGCTCAATCGCCGAATGACCCGGGAGTTGACTTATCTATTTACCTACACGCTAGCCCGCACCTTCGATGACGCTTCGGATTTTGACGAACAGCCCAACGATCCGCGCAATTTGCGCTCGGAGTGGGCCTTGTCGCGGCAACATCAGTTGCACCGTCTGAGTGTTAGCGCCCTATTTGAGTTACCGGTAGAGAAGTGGCGATCAGCGCCTGGATGGTTGAAAGAGACACTCGAACGGGTGACGTTCGCGCCAATGTACTCTTACGGCAGTGGCCGCCCGCTCAACGTGCTCGACACGACCGATGCATTGCGCACTGGTGCTTACCCGCTTTCTGGTCGGCCGTTTGGCCTAGGCCGCAATCCTAACTACGGGCCGTCGATTCAATCGTTCGATTTGCGGATCTTCAAAGTGATTCCGATCCTTGAGGGCCGGGCGAAGTGGCAAGTGGGGGCCGAGTCGTTCAATTTATTGAATCACACCAATACGCTGCGCGTAAGTCCGTTTTATGCGGCGCAGGGCGTGCGCTTGACCAATTACAACCGGCCGGTTGAAGTGCTGAATGCTCGGCAAGTGCAGCTCTTCGCCACTTTGGAGTGGTAGCTTTACTTCGTGGTCGACAGGCTCTCACCCATCGCGGCCAGAAGCCGCACGCCCTCGCCACGCCCATTCTCACTAACCGCGAACGCTAAGTGCTGGCCCGCATCCAGGCCGGCGATGGCCATGCCGTCATCGTCCGTCGTATAGACCGGAATGCCCTCAGCCCGCATCGCCGCCAAGAGCGAATGGCGCGGGAAAATCTCGTTGGGCCGCTGCTTGCGGGTCAACATGATCGAGACTAGTTTCTTGTTGCGCTCCAGAATGAAGTGAACGAATTCACGATCCTGCCAATGGCAAAGGTGCCCTTCGCGGATGACGTAGCCCTTAGCTTGGCCAATGACGGCGTCCACTAACTTGACGTAAGTCGCGCCCACCTGCTCCCGCATTTCGGCGGGAGTGGGAGGCACATCGGGATAGAAGCCGCCCCGTGCGCAGAATACGTGGTCACCTTTACCCAAACTTAAGCGCGCCAGGATGAGCGCCGTATCCGCGCGCCATTGCCAGGCGATCGCACTCATCAGGACGAGAGCCGCTGCTACGGCTATCCAACGCATAACCGGCCTACGGCGGGTATTTGCTTCCGCACGCACCGTATCGCGCACGAGGGCCGTGAAATCCGGATCGGGCACTAAGTTGCGCACGGCAGCATTGATCGCGGCACGGCTACGCTCGCGAGAAGCTAAAGCGGCGCGGCAAGCCCCGCATTGAGCCAGATGAGCATTTACGGCGTGCAGAGTTTCTACCTGTAACTCGTTCGTCAGATAGGAGTCAAGTAGGGGGCGAGCTTGCTGGCAATGAAGGTTCATTTCGCTCTCCCGACGCCGATGCCCAACGCCGCTGCGGGACCCGCCAGCGTCGCCCGTAGCTTAGCGCGTGCCCGGCTTAAGCGCGACATCACCGTGCCCATCGGAATACCCAACATTTCAGAAACCTCCCGGCACGAAAATTGTTCTACATCGGCGAGCAGCACCACTTCGCGATGCTCGGCCGACAATACGTCCAAGGCGGCCAATACTTCCTCGTCCGATAACCGCTCCGGCACCGGCATCTCCGCAACCAAGTTATCCTCTCGATACTGCTCGTTATCACTCAGCAGGCGAAACCGGAGTAACTTACGCCGGTGATGAT
>JAYVRS010000852.1:0-4062 GCA_043776185.1 Bryobacteraceae bacterium
TTGGGGTCGGGGTTGGCGAATGCGTGCTGCTGACCATGGAGGGCTATAGCGCGATGACCAGCGTGGGCCGGCCCAACTCACCGATTGATATGGCTGTAATCGGAGTAATCGATGGGGTCGAAATCGGAGGTGCGGCGTCCGCGGCGTTTCCGATCCGTGCGGGAAACCACCAGAAGAGCACCGAGGCCTAATCCGGTTAATACCTTGAGCGCCTCAAAGGTAGAAAACACTCCATGCATGGCCGCCAATTGCTTGCGCTGCGAGGGGAACTTGGTGGAATCGGCAAACTCGACGGCCCGGCCCAGGCCCACAATACTGGGCATCACGGCAAACTGGTTGATCGCGACGAGCACCAGCATGGCAAACGACACCGCCAAAACCTTCTTGCTGGCCAACGTCCCAAACAGCAGTAGGCAGAACAATACCAAACCCAGCCCCAGTTGAGCCAAGCCCCACGTTTCAAAAAACGCGCGATTGATTTCGCCGACTTGGT
The DNA here is from genome assembly GCA_043776185.1 of Bryobacteraceae bacterium. Taxonomy (GTDB): domain Bacteria; phylum Acidobacteriota; class Terriglobia; order Bryobacterales; family Bryobacteraceae; genus JALHNI01. Next base: position 494 of record JAYVRS010000852.1, read on the forward strand.
GCCGCAACATATAACGCGCATCCACCGCGCCCAACGTTTCAATGGCTTTGGCCGCACCGGGCAACGCCGGACTCATCAGCATCCGGTCAGCAATTTTGAAGTTCCCCAGCGCTACGGCCGCCATAATCAGACTGCCGCTCAGCCAAGCTCCGAGCAAAATACAGGCAAGTCTCTGGTTATTCATCAGGAATTCTATTTTAGTATGCTGGAGTCCTCATGGTCACGAGAAAAATTAGCCGTCGCGGGGCAATTTTGGCTGCTCCACCGCTGTTTGCGCAGAAAATCGGCTCGCCGTTAGTCCTTCCCAAGAAAATTCGGGTAGTCCTGATCGGAAAAGAGGGTCACACCGCCGAGGTCACTGCTCCCGCCAAGCAGCTACCGGAAGTCGAGATCGTAGCTCAGCTCGATGGCCGAACCGACTATCGATCCTTGCTGGATCGCGAAAAGCCGGACATCGTCGGCATATGCAACGACAACGGCGCGCGCGCGGCGGTCATCGTTGCCTGTGCGGAACGGGGCTTGAACTTTATTGCGGAGAAGCCTTTCGCCATTAAACTCGAAGACTTGGCGCGCTGCCGTCGAGCCGTGGAGAAAAGCGGAGTCCGCTACACGATGATGTTGCCGCTGCGCTTTGCGCCGCACTTCCAGGCGCTCAAGCAGATCGTCGCCTCGGGTCAGATTGGCGACATTGCCCAGATCGGCGGACAGAAGTCTTACAAACCCGCTCCGAACACTCCGTGGCGCAACAAAGCCGCCAGTTACGGCGGTACTATCCCTTGGGTGGGGATCCACATGGCCGACTTGATGCGCTGGACTAGCGGCCGCGAGTTTGTGGCTACGGCCGCCTTTCAAACCCGCCTGGGCTGGCCGGAATTGGGCGATCGAGAGAACGCTGCGGCAGCGATTTTCCACCTCGACAATGGCGGCGTGGCCACCCTCCGTATGGACTATTTGCGGCCCGATGGCGCCGCAACCCACGAAGACGACCGCCTGCGATTGGCCGGCACCAAAGGCGTCGCCGAGTTTCAGGCCTCCACCGGCGTCACTTTGATGACGTACGACGCTCCCCAACACGTCATTACGTCCTTGCCAGCTCCGCAATCACTCTTTGTGGAGTTCTTGCGCGCTATCTATCTGGGCGGGCCAGATCCCATTGCTCTCACCGATATCTGGCGAATCAACGAGATCTGCCTCAAAACCCGGGACGCCGCTAATTCTAGCCGCGTGGTGAAACTTTAAAATTAGTTCCGACTGACGCTGACGCTGCGAATGTTGCCGTTATTCAAATTGCCTTGACAGCTGTACCGAAATTGATCGTTACTATTGCCTGAGCGCGCCGTACCCGAAATGCGATCCTGTCCCCCGGAGTTATTGTTGGCGTTCATGTTGTCGAAGTTCACGTTATTGACGTTGTAGTCGCGCTGGATCTGGCTGCGGACCCGCTCCATGCAGGATGTCACCGCGCGGTCGTAACCAGAAACGTTGTTGTTCCTGCCGTTGTTGTTCCGGCCATTATTGTAACTGCCATTGTTGTTGTAACGGCCATCATTGCTGTAACCGCCATTGTTATTTCTGTTATTGTCGTTCCCGCCAAAGAATCCGCCACCGGTATTACTATTTCCGTTGTCACCCTGCCAGCTCACCTCAAAGGTGTATCCTTCCTCGCCGCCCTTGGTGTCGCGAATGGAGATCACGGCCTCGCCCCGTTGATCTTGCCGGGGGTCGGATGCCAGACGCACTTCGCCGCGGCCATCTATGCCCCGGAAGCGGAAATCCGACAAACTCCGGCCATTGCGCAGCATGGAAGTACACTCGCTGCGGTCGTCGCGACTGGGTTGACCTTCGACAGTATCCACTAGAATCTGGCCATTTCCAATCCGCACGTTCACGGTATTGTCCACCATGAGCCGCACGATACATTTACCGCTGGAGGAGTCGCCCCCGCCGGTGATGCGGGGATTGATGGAGACCGTCCCGCGTTGGGCTAAGCCCAAGCCCGCCGCCGTAATCGTCAACATTCCCAGAGTCAAGATTTGTTTCATAAAGTCCTCTCAAGCTGGGTGCAGTATTTGCCTACTCCAGCCGTCTCCTTTTCTCATTGCAATTAGCGGGCCACAAATCGGTCGCTCTACTTCTTTGATGGAGTGCGGGGACTTCGGGTTACAGCTGAATCACGGCCCGTGTTGATGGCCCGCGTCTCCGGCGTGGCACTGTGCTGTGACCGCATGAAAAGATTCTCATGGAAAGCCTGAAGGATCCCCTCCCTGACGGTCGGGGTTCTGTTGCGGTCAGACTAGAAGCTGCGGCTCTATGGCTGCGCCAACTATGGGCAGGGTCCGCCGCGAAGGAGAGCGGCAGTACATATCAACGCGGCGGCTCGGTGACCCGCAAGCGCTGATTGACCTTTACCTGCTCGAGTACTTGGCGCTTCCCCGAAGGCCAATGGATGGTCACTTTTCGCGGCGCGTCCGATGCGCCGAGCCCGAAATGCAAGGCGTCCAGCACGGACGAAGCGTAGCTCACGCTCGACATCATCAACTGATGCTGCCCATCCACTTCGACGCGAGCGCCCAGGCCGTTTACGAGGTCGAGAGCTAGCCAATGCCCGGACTTCGGGCTGACATTACGCCACAGCTCGGGAGGACCACCCAACACCGTCACGACCGCATCGACGCGCCCATCCTGATCCAGGTCCGCAAAGGCCGCGCCGCGGTGGGCGGCGAGGGTGCCTTCGAGGCCGCTATTTTCGACGGCGGCGAACTTACCGGCCGTCTGACGAAAGACGGCGTTGGCCTGCAGGTAAGTGGCGGCTTCGAATTTTTCGACGATGTCGTTGACGTGGGAGTTCGCCGTAAACAAGTCTTTGCGGCCGTCGTTGTCGAAGTCGACGAAGCCGACGCCCCAGCCACTGCGGGTATTGGTGAGGCGGGCGATTTGCGAACTGAAGGTGGCATCGCGGAAGGTGCCGTCACCTTGATTGCGAAAGACGGGGAAGGTTTCGCTGTTGAGGGCGGTGACGACGATGTCGGGGTGGCCATCATTATCGTAGTCGCGGAAGTCAGCGCCCATGCTGGCGACGGGTTTGCCGTGGTCGAGCAGGGCCACGCCGGCCATCAGCGCGACCTCTTCGAACTTACCTTGGCCCAGATTGTGAAAGAGGAAATTGGGCAGATTGTCGTTGGTGATGAAGGCATCCATGCGGCCATCGGAGTCGTAATCGGCAAAGACGACGGCCATCCCGCGACCCCGGGAAGCCGCTATTCCGGATTTGACCGAGACGTCTTCGAAGACGCCGCCGCCCAGGTTGCGGTAAAGCTGATTGGGGCGGGGCTCAAAGTACTTGGGATGGCAATAAACGCGCAGATTGCGGACTTTGTCGCCGCAGTAGCGGGCTTCGGAGGCGGTCCACTTACCGTAGTTGGCGATGAGTAAGTCGAGTTTGCCGTCGCCATCGTAGTCGAACCAGCCGGCGGCGACACTCCACTCGTCGCTCTTGAGGTGAGACTTACTGGTGACGTCTTCGAATTTGCCGTTGCCTAAGTTACGGAGTAACTGGTTGCGGTAGACGC
>JAYVRS010000853.1:0-4053 GCA_043776185.1 Bryobacteraceae bacterium
GTGCAGCTTGCCAAGGTGGACAAATTTCTTCGAGCACGCCTCGTAGGCGGCGACTGCCTCGGGAGCCATCAACGACGAGGTGAGCGCCGTGTAGGTGCCGGCGGCATTGATAAAGGGCTTGATGCCCAGTTCGCCGAAGTAGTCACGTTTGGCATAGGCCTGGGCCGCTTTGCCGGCGGCATAGGTACTAAACACGCCGCCCAGGATCGGCATGGCGGACAGGCTTTGCAGAAAACTTCGGCGATGGGACATTCTGTTCACTCCTCCTAGAAGAGTATCTTCAAGCCAAATTGGATCTGACGCATGGCAGAGACCAGACCCGTAATGGCACCTGGCCCGGTCGAAATATTGGATTGTGACGGGTAGGTCACATTTCCAGGCGTGCCTTGCGGCAACTGGTTGGTGTTGGTCTGCAATGTAAAGTTCGGGCGCGCGAACTGAGGAGTATTTAGGAGGTTGAACATCTCCGCCCGGAACTGAACCTTGACCCGCTCGACAATCTTGAAGTTCTTGAACAACGAGAAATCGACGTTCTTGAAGCCCGGACCTTCCAGAATGCCGACACCGCTGTTGCCGTAGTGGCAAGTTTCGGGGAGGTTGAGGTTGACGCAACTGGTTAGGCGGAATGCATCCGGATTGAACCACCGGTTTACCGTGGGGTTTGAGATGCTTCCATCGGCGACGCGATCGGGACGGACCGGCGCGTTGCCACCGGTGTTGGTGATACCGCCCTGGTAGACGGTGAAGGGGAAGCCGGTGCGCAGGGTTACGATGCCGTTGGCCTGCCAGCCGCCAAAGACGACGTTGGCGACACCCTTTTTGAACAGGTTCGGCGTGGGAAGTTCGTAGACGAAATTCGAGACGAAGTTATGCGTCGCATCGAAGCCAACGCGGCCACGCTCGGCCCGGCGGTTGAAGGGATCCTGCGGAGTCTGGCTGGTCACACCGTCGCTTTCGTTGCGGCCGTAACCTTCCATAATGGTCTTCGAGAATGTGTGGGCGATGGTGAAGCTGAAGCCATTCGAGAAGCGGCGCTGCAGGTTGAATTGCAGGCCCTGGTAGAAGGCGTTGCCGCCAGAGTCGAACCAGCGCAGACGGGTGAGTGGCCGCAGGACGCCGTTGTCATTCACGAAGGGGTAAGGACGGCGTTGCTGGGCGCTGCTGGTAGCGGTATTGAACGCCGGAGCGGGCGTATTGCGCTCCACGGTGTTGTCGAGGTGGCTGGTCTTGCTGCCGACGTAGCCGACCGTGAGAACCATGCCACCAAACAGGCGCCGCTGGATGTCAAAGCTCCATTGGTTCACCTGCGGCTGGAAGTTATCGGTGTTGAGGGCGTTCGCACTGACCGAAGTGGTGAGGGGATTGAAAACGCCGAAGGGACTGGCCAGCGAAAAGTATGGAGCGTTGGGATTCGAGAGAACGCCGTTGGCGAAGCTATTGACGAAGTTGGCGCTACCAGAAAGCGGCGGGTTCAAATTCAGAATAGTGTAGTTATTCAATTGGTGCACGTTGTAGAAGATGCCGTAGCCCATGCGCATCACCCACTTGTCGTCGAAACGGTAAGCAATGCCGACGCGGGGCATGAACATGTTCTTCTGGGGCTTGTAGAACTCATATTGCGTGCGGATCTTGGCCGGAACGAAAACCGGCGGCGAATTGAGGCCATTCGGGAACTCTAGGCTTCTCCACAGACCACGGATATCGGTTGCAGAGGAGTTGTACTCATAGCGAACGCCAAGATTCATGGTCAGCTTTTTGGTGGCCTTCCAGTCGTCGTTGAAGTAGAAGCCCGTACGATTCTGGCGCACATCTGTCAGGGGCAAGCCCTCAGGCGTGGCGGTGGCGGTGGGAATCCCCAATAGGAACGCCGCATAGCCATTGTTCGAGATGGCGTCACCGAAGGTGAAAGAGCCGCGAGGCACGTTCGCCGCGCCGCGGAACAGTGAGACCCGTCGGAACTCGGCGCCGACCTTGATAGTGTGTGCGCCGAAGTTGATCGAAACCGCGTCGCTGTACTGATGCAGGCGGTTGTCGTCGAATCCGTTACCGCCGTCTGCCTCTGAGAGACCCTGGAAGTTGCCGGCGCTGATGCTGGGGAGCCCGGCTTCGCGTGGCGTAAGCTTGCGGTTGCCGTCCGTCAAGACGCGGAAACCATCAAGGCCGATCGCGCTGAGGTCGAAGTCAGAGTTGGCACGGGGGTTAAACGAGTCATCGCGCGAGGTGGTGTAGCCGTAACGAAACTCGTTGATGATCGCCGGCGAGAAGATGTGGATCCACTGGGTGGCGATATTGTTATTGCGGCCGAGCACACGATAGGTGAATTGCGGCGAGGCGGCGGGGGTCCGCAAAAAAACCGGGCTGTTCGTCGCGTAGCGGAACATCACCTTGTCCTTCGACGAGATGTTGTGGTCAAACTTGGTGAAATACTGGTTGTCGTCGATCTTGTTGGAACCGACGCCGCGGTAGTTCGTGCCACTCAGCGGATTCGCGAGGACGGTCTGCGGGACTTCCCAGTAACTGGTTAAGGCTTTGGCCGCGGCGGAAATGCGGTTGGCCGGAATCACATTATTGGGGAAAGGCGTGCCGGATAAGGGATCGACTATGGTGATCGGCGACGGAATATTGAGCAGTTCGCCAAAGTCACCAGTACGCATGCGCACGGAAGGCACCAGGGCCTGACCGGAAATGCCAGGGTTGCTAGTGCGGCGGCCTTCATAGTTGAACATGAAGAAGGTCTTATTGCGGCCATCATAGATTTTCGGAATTACAATCGGTCCGCTGATGACGCCGCCGAACTGATTCTGCCGGAGCGCTGGCTTCTTCAGGCGCGTGGCGCCGGGGGCGTTGAAGTAGTTCTGAAAATAAGCTTCTGCATCGAGTTTTTCGTTGCGGAGGAAATTGTAGGCCGTGCCGTGCAGATCATTGGTGCCAGAGCGCATCACCATCACGAGTTGGGCGCCGGAATTAAAGCCATACTCTGCCGAGTACGACCCGGTGAGCACCTTTACCTCTTCCATCGCTTCGGGAGATGGCGAGTAAGGCACGGTATTCACGCGCGCTTCCGTCGCCACTACACCGTCAAGCGTCGCGTGCTGGCTCACTTCGCGCTGGCCGTTGGCCACGATGGCGATCGTCTGGCCGGGGATCGGAATGCCACCACCGCCGCCGCCCTGTCCGTCCAAACCGCCGCGGTTGCCAAACATGACTCCGGGCTGAAGTACGGCGAGGTTGCCGACGTTACGGCCATTCACCGGCAGTTCAACGAGCCGGCGTTGTTCCACCACATTGCCGAGCGACGATTCGTCCGTCTTCAGTTGCGCGATCTCGGCGGTCACTTGGACGCGTTCGGTGACTTGACCGACTTCGAGCTTAAAGTCCACGCGGACCTTTTCATTGATTTGTACCAGGACGCCGGTGCGGGCGGCGGTCTTGAAACCGCTCTGCTCAACGCTGACGGTGTATTCGCCGATGTTGATCAGCGGAAAGGTAAAGTCGCCCGAGGAGGTGGACATCGTATCCGCCTTCACACCCGTGCGGGTATTGGTGAGGGTGACTTTGGCCCCCCCAATGACGGATCCGGAGCTATCCTGCACCGTACCCAAAATCGTGGTCGAGGTGGTCTGCGACCACAGACTCGCCAGAGAAGCTAAGAAAATTAGCGATAACCGTTTACACATACTAGAGCCTCATTTCCTTTCCATTCCGAAGACAGGACGGATTGCCCTGATTGTAACATCCGGTTTGCGCGTATCATATGGGAAATATGCGTTCCAATCTTCGAGTCCTCGTCTGCACGCTCCCGGCTATCCTCGCCGCGGTCGACCCCGTCCTGGTGCGCATCGACCGTCACCAGGCCGCGACGATGCGCGATGGCGTAAAACTCTACGCTGACGTCTACCGCCCGGCGGCTGCGGGCCGCTACCCGACGCTGGTGATCCGGACGCCGTACGGCACGCAGCGCGAGAACTCCGGCATTCACGGTAAGCTGCCGCGGCTGGCCCGTGAGGGCTACGCGGTGGTGAATCAGGATGTGCGCGGACGCTATGAGAGCGA
>JAYVRS010000854.1:0-14508 GCA_043776185.1 Bryobacteraceae bacterium
GGTCCGCACCAAGGAGCCCGAGCAAAAGGGAGAGCGCCGCGTCGTGTTGAATCGTGCCGCCGAACTGCCTCAACAGATGATCGCCTTTCATGTGCCGGCCACCGCCCACGCCGACACGCCAGCCATCGAATTGATGACCACCGTGCTGGCCCAAGGCCGCAGTTCGCGGCTGGAGCAGCGGCTAGTGGAGCGCGAGCAATTGGCGCTCACGGTGCAAGCCGGCACAATTGAGTCCATTGATCCCGGGCTGTGGACCTTTTACGTGCAGCCGCGCGCCGGCATCAAGACCGAACAGACGGAGCAGGCCTTGTTCTCCGAACTCGCGCGTGCCGGCCAAACTCTCGTCAGCGATGAGGAGTTGCGCAAGGCCAAGTCGCAGTTTCTGGCCAACTTTTACCGGCAAATGAAGACGCTCGGCGGTAAAGCCGGCTTGATCGGTGGCTTTGAAATCTATCACGGCGACGCCGCTCGGCTGAATGACTACGCGGCCCGCATCGAGAAACTAACGGCGGCCGACTTACAGCGCGTCGCCAAAGCCTATCTCACCGCCCAAAACCGCACCGTCGCGACGCTGGTCCCAACTAAGGAATAATCATGCGCTTACTCGTGTTTTTCTTACTTATCTACACCGCCACCGCCCAGGTGAAGTTACCGCCTTACACGAAACACACTTTGCCCAACGGAGCGACGTTACTCCTGATGCCACGGGCGGAGTTGCCCCTTACCACCGTAACGGCGGTCTTTCGAGGTGGTGCCGAGGCCGACTCCGTCGCGGGCCTGGCGTCGATCACCGCCGAGTTACTCGAACGCGGAACGGCGACTAAGTCCACCGAGCAGATCGCGTTAGCCTTTGACTCTTTGGGGGCCACGCTGGGGACGCGCGCCAACGACAGTACGCTCACCATCGCCTCGGAGTTTCTTTCACGCGATAGCGAACGGGCCCTGCCGCTGTTGGCGGAGTTGGCCAACCAACCAACTTTTCCGGAAGACGAAGTCAAAAAAGTATTGGCACAGTATCTGGATGCGGCGCGGGCCTTGCGCGACAATCCGCAAGCCGCCGCCGGCACGGCTTACCGACGTTTCTTTTATGGCCCCGGTCACCCGTCCTCCCGCCCGGTGCGCGGCGACGAGTCGTCGTTGCCAACAATCACGCGGACGATGATCCTGGAGTATCAAAAGCGCATGTTAGTGGGACGCAATCTCACCGTCATCGCGATCGGCAATTTTACGCCTACCGAGTTACTCCCGCGCCTCACCGCGGCGTTCGGCTCATTACCCGCCGGTGAGGCCTATACTCCCATCGCCGATCCCGGCGCCGCTCGCGGTGCGAAGCCGAGGCTATTGCTCATCGACAAACCCGACGCCACCCAGACTTATTTCTTCATCGGCCAGCCCGGCATCCAGCGCGGCCATCCTGACCAAGTACCCCTGCAACTCGTCAATACGCTCTTCGGCGGCCGTTTCACTTCTATGCTCAACGACGAGTTGCGCGTCAACACCGGCCTCACCTACGGTGCCAACTGCCGGCTCGACTTGAATCGGCTCACCGGCGGCATCGTCATCTCTTCTTTCACCAAGACCGAAACCACCGAGCGCACCATTGATTTAGCTTTGGACTTACTCAAGAAACTCAACACCAGCGGAGTAACTGCCGATGGCCTAAAGTCAGGCAAGGCTTACACCAAGGGGCTCTTCCCGGCTGATCGTCTGGAAACCAATGAACAATTGACTCAAGTCCTCACTGAACTGGAGTTATACGGTCTGAAGCGTGGAGAGATCGATGACCTCTTCTCGAAAATCGATTCCGTCACCGTGGAGCGCGCCAACCTGGTGGCGAAGACGCATTACCGCACCGACGGCCTGGTGTTCGTGTTACTGGGCAACGCGGCCAAGATTCGCAGCGCCGTCAAGAAGTACGCCGCCGACATCACCGAGATGCCCATTGCGCGTCTCGGTCTGGAGCCCTAAGGGGGTCTGCTAACCTGAGTCGCATGACGCGCACTTTGCTTCTCCTATGCACCGCCACCCTTCTGAACGCCCAAACCCCGTCGCTTGACTGGGCGAAAATCGAAGCCGAAACGCTCCGGCATTTCACCGCCCTCGTCCAATTGAATAGCGCCGACCCCGGCGGCAGTGAAAAACCGATCGTCGACTATCTAAAGGCCGTGCTCGACCGCGAAGGCATCGAGAACAAGATCCTCATTCTTGACCCGGCCAGCAAGCGACCCAACATCGTCGCGCGCCTCAAAGGCAACGGTAAAAAGAAGCCCATCCTGATCGTCGGCCACAGCGACACCGTCAACATCGACCCCAAGAAATGGACCCATGGCCCCTTCTCCGCCGATCGCGAAGGTGGCTATATCTATGGCCGCGGAACCGTGGATGACAAGGACAATCTAACGGCCGCGCTGATGTCGATCATTCTGCTGAAGCGTCAGAAAGTGGCGCTCGATCGCGACGTCATCTTTCTATCCGAGGCCGGCGAAGAAGGTGCCACTTCGGTGGGTATCGCCTATCTCGTGCGCGACCACTATCCTGAGATCGATGCTGAGTACTGCCTGGCCGAAGGCGGCTCCGCCGTCCGCACCGATGGCCGCCTGCGATTTGTCTCTGTGCAGACCACCGAAAAACTACCCTTCGGCGTCCGGCTGGTGGCGACCGGTGTGGCCGGGCACGGCTCCGTTCCATTGCGTACCAATGCCGTCGTCAAGATCGCGCAAGCCGTCGGAAAGGTGGCGGCTTGGCAGCCGCCCATGCGCCTCAACGACACTACGCGCGCCTACTTCGAGCGGCTCGCTTCCGTCTCCACCCCGGCGGAGAAGGAGCGTTACAACGGCCTGCTGCATCCGGACAAAACCGATGCCATCCAGGAGTATTTTGCCATCAATGAACCGCGGCATAACTCCATGCTGCGTACCTCCATTTCGCCGAACATCATCACGGCTGGTTATCGCATGAACGTGATTCCTTCGGACGCCGAAGCCACGCTCGACATCCGGGCCCTGCCCGACGAGGATCTGCCGCGTTTCCTCGAAACGCTCAAGAGCGTCATCAACGATCCGACCGTCAAGGTCGTCCCCTCGAATCGCTCGGCCCGCCCAGGCGCCGCTCCCTCAGGGCTCGACAACGAAGCCTTCCGCACGATTGAGGCGGTGGCCAAAAAGCACTACCCCGGCGTGCCCACCTTACCGACCATGTCCACTGGTGCCACCGACATGGCCTTCCTCCGCGGCAAGGGGATGCAGTGTTATGGCATCGGCCCGATGATCGATTCTGAAGATGGACCGAAAGGCTACGGAGCCCATAGCGATCAGGAGCGGATTCTGGAATCCTCATTACAAACGTTTGTTAAATTCCATTACGACTTAGTCGCAGAAATGGCGCGCGCCCAATGATCCTGCCCCTGTTACTCTTGCTCGCCGAGACTCACCAGGTCCGCGCCACCACTTACTACAACTCCTTTGACCATCGCCATCCGGTGCTCGCTCGCATCAAACCGGGCGATACGGTCGTCACCCGCACCGTCGACGCCGGAGGCTACGATGAGAACGGCAAACGAGTCGGCACCCGCGGCAACCCGCTCACGGGCCCCTTCTATATCGAAGGCGCGGAGCCGGGCGATGCCCTGGAGATCAAGCTCGACCGGCTGCAGATGAATCGGAACTACGGCTTCACTTCCTACCGGCTCGGATTGTACGCCATCAACCCGGAGTCCATCGAAGGCCTGTACTCGGCGGTGTACAAAAAGGGCGCCGTCATTCCCGACCGCGACTCGATCGTGAAATGGGACATTGACCTCGCCCAACAGCGCGTGCGCCTCAGCGAGCCCCAAAGCAAAGTGCATCGCCTCGACTTCGCCGCTTCACCCATGCTGGGCTGCATCGGCGTGGCCGCCGCCGGCGTCTCCGCTCCCTCCTCAGCCATCTCCGGAGCCTACGGCGGCAACCTGGACTACAACCGCATCGGCCAAGGCGCCACCGTTCTGTTGCCGGTCTCGCACGCCGGCGGACTGCTCTTTTTGGGCGACGCCCACGCCCTGCAAGGCGATGGCGAGCCCAACGGCACTGGCGTCGAAACCTCGATGGACGTCACCTTCACTGTCACTCTGCGCAAGCGCGCCGAGTTGACTGGCCCCCGCGTCATCACGGCGGACTCCATCATCGCCATTGGCAGCCAGCCCGAGTTCGCCTCCAGCCTCGATCGCGCCCTGCGCCTAGCCACCTCCGACATGGTCGACTGGCTCGTCAAGGACTACCGGATGGAGCCCTGGGCCGCCCACTTACTGATCGCCTACCAAGGCCGTTACGACGTGGTCACCGTCGCCGGATCGATGGCGCTGCGCATTTCGAAATCTGCGTTACCGAATCAGTGAGTTACTCGGCACGCTTACCGAAGCCGCTGGCATTGGCCATGGTGACCGGCAGCAAACTGGGCACGGCTAGGCCAGTCCCGTGAACGCTGGCGCGATGCAAAGTGCAGGATCCGCATTGTCTCTAGCGTAGCCCATGGAAAACTGATACGATTCCAGTGCTCGCCAGCGGGCTGCTAAGCCCCGGCAGCGGAAGGAGCATGCGAATAGCGATGCACATTCTAGGACAAATTGTGATTGGTCTCGTGGTTGGAGTGGTGGCCAAGTTTTTGTTGCCCGGCCGTGACCCGGGCGGATTCATCGTCACAGCGCTCATCGGGATGGCCGGTGGCTGGCTGGGCGGCTGGCTGGGCCAACTGATGGGCTGGTATAAGGGCGGCGCCCCCGCCGGCTTTCTGATGTCCGTGGCGGGGGCGATGCTGCTTTTGCTGGGTTACCGGATGATGTAACTCAGGCCATAGCCAACGGCCCGGCGTTCAGCGGTTCGGCCGCCAGCTCTCGCAAGCAATGCTGCATCCAGCGTTTCGTCAGCTTCTCTTGAACCGTGTTCTGCGAGAGGCGCGTGCGGAGGTTACTCCAGTCGACGTGGTCTAAGTTCTGGTCCTGGTTGAAGCAGGAGAAGACTACCGTTTCGGCTCCGGTAACGGGGTCGCGATGGGTCTGCAGACATTGGCCGCAGATCTCTTTCATCATGCATTGCATCGGCGAGTTGATACTGCCAACGGCGTGGTGTCCGGGCTTCAGGAACGGTGCCAGCACGGTGTGCCGGGCCCGGGCAACCGCCGCCATCATGCCGTCCGAACCAATGGCGATCACGCGATCCACCTGGGCGAGCGACAAGTGGCTGGGCCCCAAATCGCCACGGCCGAAGGCGGCCATGGCTTCGACGATGTTGCCGACGAAGGCCTTGTCCTGCGAGCGCGTGGGCGTCATGCCTGGAGCTTCATCGCAACACCACACGATGACGTCAGCAGCACGCTCGATCTCTTCCACCTTATAGCGGTCGATGATCTTCTTGTAACCGGCAAAGTAAATGGTTTTGGACCCGGAGTCGCGTAACTGCTGCCCGATGGAAAAGAGCACGGCGTTGCCGAGCCCGCCGCCGACTAACAGCGCGATCTCGCCGGGGGCGGTTTCGGTGGGCATGCCCGTGGGCCCCATCAGGATGACGGGCTCGCCAGGCTTCAAGATGGCGCAAAGATCGGAGGAGCCGCCCATTTCGAGCACAATGGTGGAGAGTAAGCCTTGCTCACGGTCCACGGATGCGCCAGTAAGTGCCAAGCCCTCCATGGCCAAGCTAGTGCCCTTTACCTGCGGGGCGATCGTCTCAAAGTTCTGCAAGCGATAGAACTGGCCGGGCTCGAAAGAGCGAGCGGCGAGCGGTGCTTTCACCACCACCTCGACGATGGTCGGAGTAAGTCGATAGACGGCATGCACAAAGGCTCGCAAGTCCCGATTCATCTGCCGCACTAACACGGCGGCCGCGGGCTCCACCGGAGCACGATTGGCGAGTAAGCGCGATACGACGGGATAGCCCTGCTTGGCGCTCGCCATCGCTTTAACGACGTTGCCGTTGTATGAAGGGTGTAAGTCGCCAAAGAAACTAATCCCGCGGCCATCGGGGCGAATCGACATCAGCACGTGCGAGGCGCTGGGCTTCGCCATGCGCTCAGGCTTTACGGGATGGCCCTCTTCGTTGACGCTCTGGAACCAGCGGCCATCAAGGAACACATTGTTCGAATCTTCACGGGCGAGCACCGTATTGGGCTGCGTACCTGCGGCCACCAGGATGGTGTGCGCCGCCATGCGCATGGGCTTTCCTTCGACGGCTAACCGGCGCGTCTCGGGATTGTAGTCGTGACGCATCACATGCAATGCGGCCGCGGCTCCGGAAGCATCCACTTCTACTTCCTGAGGAGTAACACACTCGGTAAAGAAGATTCCCTCTTCCAAAGCCTTGGCAACTTCTTCATGATTTAGCGTGTAACTCGGCGCATCGATCATGCGCTTGCGGTAAGCGATACTAACTCCGCCCCACGATTGCAGTAATGCAATAAACTCCGGCTTGCGGCCTTCGGCGGCGGCGCGCTCACGCTCGGCGCGAATTTTGCGACCGTGGTTCAGGAACTCTTCGGCCACCACTTGCTCCGCAGGCGTCCAGTTCGGCGCTTCGACGCCGTCGCGCTGCAAGGCTTCGTGGCGATGGAGAAACTTCTCCACCTGCACGACATAGTAAGCGAGTGACTCAGTGGCGGTATCAATGGCTGTAAGTCCGCCACCGATCACCACCACGGGCAAGCGAACTTGTAAGTTCGCCACCGAGCTCTCCTTCCCTGCCCCGGTCAATTGAAGGGCCATCAGGAAGTCCGAGGCTTGACGCACGCCATTCACCAAGCCATTCTTCATGGGGACCACCGTGGGCCGCCCGGCACCGGCGCACAAAGCGATGTGGTCAAACCCCAGCGCGAAAGAACTCTCCACCGTCAGCGTGCCGCCGAAGCGCACCCCGCCAAACATGCTGAACTGCGTCCGGCGCTCCAGCAACATGCGGATCACTTTCAAAAAGTTCTTATTCCAGCGCACAGTGATGCCATACTCGGCGACGCCGCCGAAGCCGGCATTCACCCGGTCGTTCAACGAATCGTAGAGTTCGTTGACGTCGCGAATGGGGCGGAAAGCGTGGCGATCGCCCTCGGGAGTGACGCCGCAGATCTCCGCGGGTAAGGGCTCAATTTTGAGGCCATCCACGGCGACGATGGTGTGGCCGTCGTTCATCAGATGGTGCGCCAGGGTGAAGCCGGACGGGCCAAGGCCGACCACCAGCACCTTGTAGCCCGAGTCTTTGCGCGGCACGGGGCGGGACAGATGCAGCGGGTTCCAGCGGGTCAGAAGGCTGTAGATTTCGAAGCCCCAGGGCAGGTCCAAAACGTCCTTCAGTGTGCGCGTTTCCACTTGCGGAATGTCGACAGGCTCCTGCTTCTGGAAGATGCAACTCTTCATGCAATCGTTGCAAATGCGATGGCCGGTACCGGCGCAGGTGGGGTTGTCAACAGTGACGATGGCCAAGCCGCCGATCGAATAGCCGTTCTGCTTGGTGACGTTCAGCTCGGAGATCTTTTCATCGAGCGGACAACCGGCAAGTACCGTGCCGAACACCGACAGCTTGAAGGTGCCGTCCTTCTCCTTCAAGCCCGTGGAGCAACTGTCCTTGCCTTGGTTGTGGCACTTGATGCAGTAGTTGGCTTGGTCCAGCGCACCGGCGAGGTTGGTGCCGGCGTCAGTAAGGTGGAAGCCTTCGCGATGGCGCCATTCGTGCTTGGGCAGGGCAAGGCGCGCCACGCCATCCACCATCATGGTCTCCACCGGAACCAAGTGTTCCATATCGAGCTTATGCGGCACTTTGAAAAGCACATCGCCGCGGTGCTTCTCGCGCCCGGCGGGCGTCAGGCAGGCCCAGGCCGCATAGCGCGCGGCTTTTTCGATCTGCGCCTTGTGGTCGTCTTCGGCTTCCAGCCAACGGGAAACGTAGTGGACAAAGCAGGACTCAGTGAAGCAATCGTTGAAAAGTGCTTCCAGTTCATCGGCCAGCGCGTGGCCATTGATCGCCATCGCCTGTTCCTTCGTCACGCCGCTGATGGCGCGCTTGGCGATGAACTTACGTTTAAAGGCATTGAGCGGGGCCAGGGTATGATGACGGGCCTGCAATTCGGCCACCTGGGGAGCGATGCCGAAAAGCTCGCCGATGAAGTCTTCGACGTGCGGCGCCAGGGCAATCAACAACTCGGCGTACTTTTTCCGTTCAACAACTTCCGGATGGGCGCGCCCCTCCATCAGAGTGTTGAAGATCGCCAAATCGGCGGCTTTCAGATGATCAAGAAAGATACCATCGAGACGCGCCAGGGAGTCGCGGTCGTAGAGATCGGCAAACCGGAAGTCAAAGGCAAGATGAAGGGATTCGGCAGGGTTGGGCATGCTATTGTGTCAATCGCGCGCGGCTGCGTGGGGGCAGGGGGCGGGTACTCTTCCAGTGTATGGCATTCCCGCTGAAGCCCGAATCATGGAGGCAAAGTCTAAGGAGTTACTAGGCAACGTGCGATCTTAACCTGACGATGAGATGACTCCCCAGTAGCGTTGATCTATTCGTTGAGAGGCAGGTTCCTAAACTATTTCGCGTGGCGCTTTTGTCGCCAATGTTGAGCGAGTCTAACAAATGCAAGAACCGGCTTCGCACCCTGTTCCTGAGGTCCACGCTGGTGGCGGCAGCCTAGCGCTTTGGGCCGGCGCGGGCAACTTGCCGTCTACGAACCCGCCTGGCTCGGTGAACCCATCGCGCTTCGTAGGGCTTTGGCTTCGGCGAGCACTCGCAGCGCGGATTCATGTGGGTCGTGCGAGGGCAGATGGTCAGGATCCCCCAGGCCGGTATCGCGATAGAGGCGCACCCGCTCAACGATCAAGTCGCGCAGGGCTTCGGCCTGCTCGACGCCCTCAAAACGAGCGGCGTGTTTGTTGCTCATTCCCTCGTGCTTGCCACCCCCGCCACCGCCGCCGGCGCTGCGGACTTCGATGTCGGCCAAGCCCAGCAGGCCTTGCAAGGGCCCGGCAGAGACGGCGAGGTCCTGGATGTTGGCGAACGTCATGGTGAGCTCTTCCACGCTCCATATGCCGCTGCGGATGCGCAAGCTGCGGTCGGTGACGATGTACCAGCGCAGTTGGTAGTTCAAGCGCTGCAGGTAGAAGGTGAAGGGCAAGCCAGCAAGCACCACGGCCATGCCGAACGTTTCGACGATCACCCAAGTGACGTGCACCATCGGCGGCATCCGGCGCGTCACCGGCTGGACGCTGGCTAAGCCGACCAGCAAGCCCAACACCACGCCAACCTGAGTAAGCGCCCACATCAGCAGACGCCAGCGGTAGTAGTTGCGGCCGGCGCGAAAAATGCGGACGGAACCAACTGACCCATCGGGCGCCGCCGGTTCTGGTGGCACGCGCAGCCACTTCAGTAGGTTCTGCTCAAGCACCGCGCTGGCCCTCCATGGCGATCCTTATGGCCTTCAGTTCGCCGGCGATTTCGTCCAGCACATTGGCCAGTCGAGCGCCTTCGGTGGCCATGGGCGTCTCATGCGCGCCGCGCATGCGCGAATAGAGAAAGTCGCGCATGGCTTCGTGGTCGGTGAGGCCTTCCAGCGTCATCTCGGAACTGCCGCCGCTGGCGGTTTGTATTTCAATCCGCGCCAGGCCCAGCGCCCGCTCAACGGCGTTCGACCGCAGATGGATGTCCTGAATGCGGGCGTAATTCAGCATGATCTCGTGGCGAAACAGGATGCCCCAGCTCATGCGGATGCCCTCGTCGCTGAAGACGTACTTCATCGTGTGATAACGAAAGTACAAGAGCCCCATGGTGACGGGAAAGGCGATGGTGGTGGCGATGGCCTTTAAGACGTAGTAGGTCATCAGCTGATCCACGGGGCGGGTGATTGCGGCGATGTGGCGAGGGATGGGTTCCATACTCGCGACTATTGTCGCTTATTCGTAACCTCGTTAGACCATTCTTGCTCCACCAGTCTCACGCGGGCAGGTTCTCATGTACAATCATCCAAAGGCAATCGGCAGCGTGAGCTGCCAGACTGCCTGGCCGGCAAGCAGTAAAGGGGAAATCTAATGAGACTCGTCGCCGTTTCAATAGTATTCGCGGTAATAGCACTGACGCCTAGCGCCCACGCGCAAGCCGTTACGGGTTCGGTGTCAGGAACGGTAGCCGATTCCGGCGACGCCGTCATCAGCGGCGCGAAAGTGCAACTGATCAACATCATCTCGCGGGCCACGCGCGAGTACACCACCAGCGCCACGGGCGGCTTCGAGTTCACCGGCATCCTACCCGGCGGCTACAGCCTAAAGGTAACGAATCCGGGATTCAAGTCGTACGAACAGCAGAATGTCACGGTCAGCTCTCAAGAGCGCGTGGACATGCACACCATCAAGCTCACCGTGGGCGATGTGAGCACCTCGGTGGAAGTTCAAACCGAAGCGGCCCACGTCGCCACCAGCAGTTCCGACCGTTCCCAGAACATCAACCTCATCCAGATTGGCGATACGCCCGTCCGGGGGCGCGACTTCATGGGGGTGCTGAAGACCCTGCCCGGAATTCAGGATCTTGGCAACCACGACTCGCGCGGCTGGGGCGGCAACGTGCCGACCATTAACGGCGGGCAGATGGGGCAAGTGGTCGTGACGCTGGACGGCATCGTCAGCCAGGATAGCGGCGCGCCCAGCATTAATGGCTATATCGCGCCCAGCGTCGACGCAGTAGGCGAAGTGAAGTTGCTGGTGTCAAACTTTGCGGCCGAGTATGGCGCCCGCAACGGGGGCCAGCTCAATATCACGATCAAGGGCGGCACCAACAAATATCACGGCACCGCCTACTTCGACTGGCGGCACGAAACGCTGAACGCCAACGAGTGGTTCAACAACAAGCTGAACGTCGTGAAGCCGCGTTACCGTTACCAGAACTACGGCGGTACCTTCGGCGGACCACTCGTGATTCCGGGCGTGCGCTTCAACAAGGAACGCAACCGGCTGTTTTTCTTCTTTTCTTACGACTACCTGGCCAACACCGGCGTCGCGGGTCCGAACCGCTACACCATGCCCTCCGCGCTCGAACGCGCCGGCGACTTCTCTCAATCGAAGAACACCAACGGTAGCGACATCCTGATTCGCGATCCGCTCACGGGTGCCTCTTGCACGGCTGCCGGCGGCGCCGGATGCTTCCCTGGGAACCGCGTGCCTGCCAGCCGTATCAGCCCCATCGGCCTGGCCATGTTGAATCGCTTCCCCCTGCCGAACACGACTGACGTCACGGGCCAGCGCCAGTTTAACTCCATCTTCCAGTTCACCAACACGCAGCCGCGCGAAGACAAGATTCTGCGCGTCGATTACAACGTATCCAGCAAAGACACGATGTTCGTGCGCCTGCTGCAGGACTATCAGGATCAATCGGGCTACGGCGCGATCCTTGGAGCGCTCGGCAATGGATGGGGCCAGTTCCCGCACAGTTATCACATCCCTTCCGTCGGTGCGGCGCTCACCTATGTGCACACCTTCAAGCCGAACCTGATCAACGAATTGACCATGGGCATCAACCGCGCGCATCAGGGCAACAGCCCGATTGAGACCACTTTATTCGGCGCCAGTCAATTGCCGCTGAAGGATGCGGGCGGAGCGGCTCTGAAGCTGCCCAATCTATTTGGCGCGAACTATCTAAATCTCCTGCCGCAGGTGAACTTCGGCCTGCCCTCAGGATTCACGGCGCAGTCTTCGCCGGCCGGTATTCCGCTCCTACCAGGCTTTGGCTTCGACAGCCGTTGGCCCTTTGACGGTACAGACGAAGCTCACAATCTCACCAACAACGTCACCTGGATCAAAGGTGCCCACACCGTGAAGGCGGGTTTCTACTACGAGACGTCCCACCGCAACGTGAGCGTTTATTCCACTTACAATACCGCCGGCACTTACTACTTCGGCTCCGATCTCGGCAACCCGGTGGATACCGGCAATCCGTTTTCAAACGCCCTTACCGGCAACATGTACGGGTACGGCGAGGACAACAAGAAGCAGATCAATCACGCGCACTACCGCCAGATCGAATGGTTTGTCCAGGACACTTGGAAATTGGGCCGCCGCGTGACCGTCGACGCCGGCCTGCGCTTCCAGTTGCTGGGCATCCTGTCGAACGCCACGGGCCAAACGCTGGGTATCTTCGCCAATTCGGCCTTTGACAATGGGAAAGCGGGTCAACTTTTGTACCCCAGCTGTAACGTGGCCGTCACGCCGTCCTCCAGTTGTCCGGCCGCCAACAAGGCTTCCGTCAACTTGGCTACCGGCCAGACCTATCCTTACGCTCAGCAGGGCACATTCGATCCCACCTCGTTCGCCGCCGGCAGTCTGCCCTTCTCCGGAGTTTTGCAACGGCCGAATGGAAAGATTTTCAACAGCCCTCCGTTGAAACTAGGGCCGCGCATCGGTCTGGCTTGGGACGTTTTCGGCAACGGTAAAACCGCTCTCCGTACCGGCTTCGGCATCTTCTACGGCCGCGCCTTTGGCGTGGATACGATCGGGGCGACGGGCGTCGGTGTGGGACCCATCGCCACCCCTCCTAACTACCAGGCACCGATCATTCTGAATACCTCAATCGCCAGCATCGTGGGATCGCCGGCCGTTTACACGCCCCAGGCGCTCACCGGCGGAGCGCTCGACGTGAAGCCACCTTCGACTTACGATTGGAGCTTCGGGATCCAACATGACCTCGGCAAAGGCTTCGTCATGGACGTAACCTACGTCGGCAATGTGGCCCACAACCAGTTCAACCAGAACCGCATCGACTTCAACGCTGTGAAGCCGTTAACCACGTGGACCCCCCAGGGCGGCGCGGTCGCCAAGTTTTTAGACCCCACCAGCGCCAACGGTGGCACCGGCGGCTTTTACTCCACCAACCTCATCCGTCCCCTGGCGGGCGGCTATCGAGGTTTGGGTCAAATTCAGGGCTACACCCAGGACGGCGCATCGAACCACAACGCGCTACAATTTGCCATCAACCGCAGATTCGCGAAGAGCTTCCAGATGGGAGCGAACTATACTTGGTCGAAGACCATCACTTACAACCGCAACCAATGGGTAAATGACTATTTATTGAAGAACGTCACCGGTAACCGCCCGCATGCGGTGAACCTGAACTGGGGCTACGACATCCCCAGCTTAGCGAAATTCTGGGACAATCCGGTCAGCCGCCAAATCTTCGGCGGTTGGCACTTCTCGGGCGTCGGGACCTTCTTCTATGGTCAGGCCCTGACTGTCGGTTGCGGTGCTAACGGCGCGCCTCCCGGATACTGGACCGGCACGCCCACCGGCGGCCTGCCCTTCCGTTGCCAGATGAACGGACCGCTGTTCCTCGACAGCGGGGCTACGCCCTCTTCCGTCGGTTCCACGGCCGATCCGCGTCTGTGGTATCCCTTCAACCCGGCCAGCTTCGCTCTACCGTCGGTCACCTCGCTGGGCATTGGCAACACGCCGCCAACCCTCACCTATGGACCGGGCGTCGAAGTGATTGACGTGGGCCTGCAGAAAGACGTCGTACTCCACCTCGGCGAGCACCCCGTCACTCTCAGCTTTAAGGGCGAAGCATACAACGTGCTGAATCACTTCAATCCCGGAAATCCGAATACGGGACTCAGCCTCAATTGCGCCGCCTCCAACGGCTACTGCACGGCCGGTGGAGCAAACACCAACGCGGCATTCGGCACCATCACGGGCACGCCGGTTCAGGCGCGGCATGCGTCCTTGACCGTGCGCATCCGTTTCTAGCACCGAAGCCCAATCACGAAGGCGCCGCGGGGCCGGTGCATGCGGTGCGCAGCTGGGCATTAGTCCCGTAGCCGGGGAATGCGAGCGCCACGCGGGTTATCATGTCAGCGTCGCTGCCGCCGCTTCAGGTTGGCCACTCCACCTCCTGGACAAAAATGTGTGGCTGGTTTGGATCCTGGATATGCTGGTGCCGGAACTGGCTGGCCCAGGGCTGGATAGTTTGCCGACGACTCGCCGCCAGGAGAAGCGTTGGACCAGGGAGATCCGCACGCGCCTGCCTGTCTGGATTCGCGAACAGGTACTGGTGCCGATCTCAGTGGCGCTCGCCGATCAAGGATTGAAGGATTGGTGGCGACGCTCTCGATGGCAAGCGAGAAAGTGTTTCTTGAATACGCTCCGTTGGCGGCGGGTTCCGGCTACGTGCGTCCCGTCGTGATGCTCGAGTTTGGGGCTCGATCAACGGGCGAACCGTGGCCGCCGGTGGCGCGGCAATGCTCTTCACCGCCGCTCGCCTCAGCTAAACAGCTCGTTGATCGGGCCGTAGAGATCGTTATCAGAGAATGGGACGTACTCGAAGCCGCGGCCGAAGGGGTCATCGTAACGGATCGAGGTCCAGTTGATGCCTAATGCGGAGTAGATGGTAGCTTCGATGTCCTCGGGACGAATGTAACGGTCGCGCGACCAGCCGAACTCGGTGACATCGGAGCCGTCGGCGTTGGTCTTGCCGATCACTTTGCCGCCCTTCACGCCACCGCCGGCGAAGACGGAAAACTGTTGCAGAAAGT
>JAYVRS010000855.1:0-4049 GCA_043776185.1 Bryobacteraceae bacterium
GGACAGGCGAAACGGCTCCGCACCTATCTCGACCGCGGCGGCTTCTTGATGGTGGATGACTTCCATGGGACACGGGAATGGGCGGTGTTCACGGAGGGCTTGCGAAAAGTTTTCCCTGATCGCCCGATTGTCGACCTTGAAGACAGCAATCAAGCTTTCCATGTTTTGTACGATCTGGAGAAGCGTTTTCAGGTGCCGGGGCGGCAATTCATCAGGTCCGGTAGCACTTATGAGCAAGACGGTTACGATGCCAAGTGGCGCGCGATCCTCGACGCCCAGAATCGCGTACAAGTGCTGATTTGCCACAACATGGATTTGGGCGACGCCTGGGAATGGGCCGACGACCCTCAATATCCGGAGAACTTTGCGTCGTTGGCTTACCGCATCGGCATCAATGCGGTGGTTTATTCGATGACGCATTAAATCTGATACTGCGACCGGGTGGTTCCTAACTTTCGCGGCTTGGCGTGTCCAGCCCGTAAGGTGCTTGTTCAACAGAACCCCAACATACAAGGGAGGGGATCTTGCGATGCACGGAGGGCCGATGCTCGTCACCCGACCATTGCGGATAACTGTATACTAGCTAGCGAATGCTTCGACTCTGGCTTGTGCCTTTGCTGACCGCCGTGATTCTACTTCCGCTGAACGCGCAGGAACCCGATCCGTCCGCTGGTGCGCGGGGCGGGCGCCCTGGTGCGCGGCGGGGGGCGGCCGGTCTTCGCGAGTTTCTTGGGTTGGGCGCGGCCCCCGATGCGGCCGCCGCGAAGAAAGGCGAACCGCTCTACAAGCAGAACTGCGCCAGCTGTCATGGCGAGAATGCCCGGGGAGCGCAGGGGCCGAACCTGGTGCGCTCTGTGCCGGTGCTGCATGATGAGAAGGGCGAAGAAGTGGGGCCAATCATCAAGGGTGGGCGGCCCGGTATGCCTCCGTTTCCCGCTTTCTCGACGGACGAGATCTACAGCATCGTGCAATTCCTGAAGCTGCAAATTGAACTGGCCGCCAATCGCGGGACGTATGGCCAAACCTACGGCGATCTTCGCAACAAGGTTACTGGCGACGCCCAGGCCGGGGCGGCTTTCTTTAAAACGAACTGTGTCACCTGTCATGCCGCGACGGGTGACTTGGCCAAGATCGGCGCGAAGTTCCAGCAGGCGCAGCAACTGCAGCAGCGTTTCCTTTGGCCTGCGCCGGCTGGACCGGCCAAGGTGACCGTCACCACGCCGGACGGCAAGCGGGTGGTGGGCACGGTGAGCCGTCAAGACGACTTCTATGTTTCGTTGTATGACGGGGCGGGAGATTATCACAACTGGCCGCTGGATAAAGTGAAGGTTGAGACCGAAGATAAGTTACAAGGTCACCGCGCCTTGTTACCCAAATACTCCAATGCCGATATCCACAATATGACTGCTTATCTGGTGACCTTGAAATGAGATCAATCCGTTTCTTACTGGCATTAATTCCGTGCCTCGCGTTTGGCCAGCTTGACCCCAAGTCGCTTAAGCTATTTGACCCACCGCCCGGCGTCTGGCCCACTTACAACGGCGATTACTCAGGCCGCCGTTACAGCGATATTCCGCAAATTAATCAGTCGAATGTTGACTTACTGAAAATAGAATGGATTTTTCGCATACAAGGGATCGGGCCCCAGCGCGGCGTGGGCAACCCCACCATCAAATCCACGCCGCTGCTGGTGAACGGCGTGCTCTATTTCACGATTCCCGATCACGTGTTTGCCATCAGCGCCCGCACCGGCGAACAACTCTGGCAGTACGACTTTGAAGACAAGGGCGGTCACTTAGTGGGGCAGCGTGGGGTGGCGATGTATGGCAAGTGGCTCTACTTTCTGTCGCCCGATGGTTGGTTTATTTCGCTGAATGCGCAGGACGGCAAAGAGCGCTGGCGTAAGAAAGTGGCCGACGAGAAGCTACAGTATTTTACGACGATTGCGCCGATTATCGTGAAGAATCACGTGATTGTCGGGGTGGGTGGCGACGCGATGGATGTGCGCGGATACCTGGAATCGCGCGATCCGGAAACGGGCGAAGTGCAATGGAAATGGTGGAGCCAGCCGCAGAAGATGGGCGACCCGGGTTCGGAGACCTGGCCTAACCAAGCGGCCATGGACCACGGCGGCGGCATGACTTGGCTGCCCGGCACTTACGACCCCGAACTGAATTTGCTCTACTGGGGCACCGGCAACGCTAATCCAGTTTTCGCCGGCCAAGGCCGCAAAGGGTCGAACCTCTACACGGCTTGTCTGGTGGCGCTGGATGCCGATACTGGGAAGCTGAAATGGTATTTCCAGGCGTCGCCGCATGATACTCATGATTGGGATAATGTGGAGACGCCGGTGCTGTTTGATGCGAAGATCGATGGCAAACCGCGTAAGTTACTCGGGCAGGGTTCGCGCGCCGGTTGGTTTTTTCTGCTGGACCGCACTAATGGCAAGAACTTAGTCTCGAAGCCATTTACCGGCACGGGAAATTGGGCCAAGGGCGTCGATGCAAAGGGCCAGCCCATCCCCGATCCTGACAAGGTACCGAAGGTGGATGGTTCGATGATCGATATGCCGGCCATGGGCGCGACAAACTGGCAATCGCCGAGTTACTCGCCGCAGACGGAAATGTTCTATTTGAACGGTACGGAGGGTTACGGCATGGCGTATCTTTACGATACGTCAGAGCACCCGGAAGGCTATGGCGGGGGCGGGGGCGGTAACTTCGATGGTAAGTCTTCGCTGTTTGCGATTGACGTCCGTACGGGCGCAGTGAAGTGGAAGCACAGCCACGTTTCGCGAGGCTTCGGCGGCGGGGGACCCGGCGGCGGAATCCTGACCACGGCGGGCCGTCTTTTGTTCACCGGTGACTCGGGGAACTTAGTGGCATTTGACCCGGCGAACGGTAAGATCCTGTGGCACCAGCAACTGATGGCACCGTTGAGCAACGGCCCGTCCACTTGGCTGCTGGACGGCAAGCAGTATCTGATCGTCGGTGCCGGGGACTGCCTCTACGCTTTGACGCTGGCGGGTAAAGCCCGCTAAGCGATTCGAAGATTGCGCCGATAAGAATGTCCAGAGGAACCCATGTCCTTTGGCCATCTTCACATTCATGTCTCCGGCGCTAGCCGTTCTGAAGCTGGGCACCCGGATGCTGGGCGTCGGCAACCGAGCCTACCCGCCGCTGGCCTTGCCACTACCGAATTGGGGCACGAACGGCGCCGATCCTTGGCACCGGCAGGCGCGGGTGGCCCCTCATCGGCGGCCGCATACCGCGGCAGGAGCCAAACCGACTTGAGCGTCGTGACGGCCGAGGGCGACCGGATTACCATCTCGCTGGCTGCGCAGGTGAGGTACGCCGCCAGTTCCCAAACCGGCGAGACGGGCAGTTCGCAATCGGTCGAAACGGCGAGTTCCTCTCAGCTCCGGGTGGCGGTGCAGGGAGACTTGAGCGAAGCCGAACTGAAAGACTTGGGTACGCTGCTCAACAAGCTCTCCCAAGCGACCACCGCCGCCTCGACCGATGCGGCGGCTAAGTCCGCCGATCCGGTTGGTTTCGCCGGGCTGACGAGTCTGGCGGCCTTTCGCTATCGCTCTCAACAGACCGTGGAAGCCAGTTCGCTGGTGAATGTGAGCGGTTAGAAGGGAAGGGCGGTTGGCCCCATCGGTTGATGGCGGAGTCGACGCTCGCTATTCTCTGCTAAATCGGGTATACTTCCGGAAATATGTTCGAGCTTCGCCTCGGAGACGACCTTGATGACTTTTGCATCAAATGTAAACGTCTTACGAATCACACTATAGTCTCCATGGTCGGTGACCAACCGGCGAAAGTGCGTTGCCGCGCCTGCTACAACGATCACGACTTCCGTCGTGAGCAAGCCCCTCCCACGAAGAAAGAGCTGAAGACGGCGCAGCTGTTGAAAGAGGCGCTGGAGGCAGGGGAGTTGGCTCCGGATGAGCTGATGCTTAGCGAGTTACCGGACACTGAGTTGCCGGACGTTGAGTTGCCGGACGCTGGGTTACCGGACGAGAAAACCAAGACGGCGTAAGCGGG
>JAYVRS010000856.1:0-14481 GCA_043776185.1 Bryobacteraceae bacterium
ACGTTGTGACTGATAAAATGGGGGCGTCGGCGTGAAACACACATTCCGGGCATTTGGTTGCCGCCAAGGTGCGGCACTTTTTCTCATCGTGAACAAAGACAATATGTCCAAGGCACTTGCGAACGCGTCCCCCATTATCGCCGCCTTCGACCGTGGCCACGAAGGCGATGGCCAGGCGGGCCGACGCTATCGTGCCCGGTTCAGAAGTTACTCGGCACGGCCTGCAGCGACCACTTCGCCTTGGCCTTGCCGTTTGAAAAAGCCAAGAGTAGCCAATTCGGCGCAATGATCGGTTTTTCGCTGGCCATAATGGCCGGATTTGAGGTTCGAAAACGCGGTGAGGGCCGGGTCCACCGCATTTTCGCGGTGGTAAGTGGTTTATCGGACAGCAAGTTGCGGCTAACTCCGGGATGCCCGGGGATGCGCTGGATTTCCGGGGATGCGCTGGATTTCCGTTGGACGCGGAGCACGATCTGGTGGGTACGCTCGAGGTCTTGGATGAAGGCGTCGGAACCAAGGAGCGGAGTCGTGTTGGTGGCGCTCGTTGACGGCCTCGCGGCTGCTCGCCCCTGCTTAATCTGTTGGGTTTTGCGGCGGTGGCTGGCGTCGGCCTCTCTTGGTGGTGCCGGACGCGGTCTTTACCGTCGCGGTCTTCAATTCGTTGGCGCTTGAGGCGGACAGAACTGCCCGATTGATGCGTCCGACCGGAGGAGCACGACGCAATTTCGCAAGGTGGGGGTTAGCACTTGTTCTCGCTAGCCATGTGCGGTGATTGCTCTCCTGAAATGCGCCACGACGACAATGCGAGTCGTTGCGGTCGGTGCGGCTCAAGTTCGCCTCGCTGAGGTTGCATCGCCAAGGTAAGAAGCTTTAAGGATGATCTTGCGAATCGTTTGTCCGGCGCAACGCACTGCCAACCTGTAGAATCAGATCTGCAGTCTTGAACCTCTTAAAATGCTTCGCCTCGAAGAATTACAACGCGGGTCACTGGTGAAGGGTCTCATCACTGACGGACCGGTAAGTGTCATCGACGTCAAATGGTTCGGATCGTCATGCATTGAATTGACCTTTAAGGACCAGGCCGGCGCGGTGAAGAACGAACTTCTTTACCGCGATGCAGAAGCCCGCCTAGAGCTATTAGAATCAGGTCGCAGCTGGACTTTCGCTGGCGACGCCGCGATGTTTCGTCTAGTTTCGGAAGCCTATCGCATTCACTTAGCCCATCTGTTTGATCCGCATCTTGCCATTCATACTTCGCTGGTTGATCCGTTGCCGCACCAGATCTCGGCGGTTTATGGGGAGATGATTCCCCGTCAGCCCCTACGGTTCTTGCTGGCCGATGATCCAGGCGCAGGTAAGACCATCATGGCGGGCCTATTGATCAAAGAACTTATGGCGCGGGGTGACCTCTCCCGATGTCTGATCGTTTGCCCTGGAATTCTTGCCGAGCAATGGCAAGATGAGCTATACCAACGGTTCGACCTGCCCTTTGAGATTCTCACCAACGACGCGGTCGATTCAGCGCGCACCGGCAATTGGTTCGCGGAACGAAATCTGGTGATCGCTCGCTTGGATAAACTCAGCCGCGATCCGGATGTGCAGGCTAAATTAGAAGCGACGGACTGGGACCTGATCGTCTGCGATGAAGCCCACAAGATGTCCGCGAGTTACTTCAGCGGTGAGGTCAAATACACCAAACGGTATTTACTCGGACAACTGCTTAGTCGAGTTACCCGACATTTCCTGTTGATGACGGCCACTCCGCACAATGGCAAGAATGAGGACTTTCACCTCTTCCTGGCCTTGCTCGATGGCGACCGATTTGAAGGACGATTTCGCGACGGTGAGCACGCCACGGACGTTTCTGACTTAATGCGGCGCTTAGTGAAAGAGCAGATTCTCAAATTCGATGGCAAGCCTCTGTTTCCCGAACGCCGCGCGTCCACCATCGGGTATCGACTGTCCGATGCGGAGGCTCAACTCTATCGGGCGGTTACCGACTATGTGCGTCAGGAGTTCAACCGCGCGGATAATTTGGACGAAAGCCGGCGTGGTACCGTCGGCTTCGCCTTGACGATTCTCCAACGGCGATTGGCCTCTTCGCCGGAAGCGATCTATCAATCGTTGCGGCGGCGGCGCGAACGCCTGGAAAACCGGCTTCGCGAAGAACGCCTGATGAAGCGCGCGGGCGATATCGCCTACCGCACCGGCTTCACCCCCGAAGATCTCGACGACCTTGACGATGCGCCAGAGACCGAGCAGGAAGCGGTCGAGAACGAGGTGAGCGATCAGGCTACCGCCGCGCGCACCATCGCCGAGCTTGAAACGGAAATCGCCCGGCTGATGCAGCTGGAGGGGCTCGCGCTTACCGTCCGGCGCAGCGGGACCGACAAGAAGTGGGAAGAACTCTCCGCCATTCTGCAGAACCAGGCCGAGATGTTCGACGTCAGCGGCCATCGCCGCAAACTCGTGATCTTCACTGAACATCGCGATACGCTCAACTACCTGGCGGAGAAACTTCGGGGTTTAGTGGGCCAGCCCGAAGCTTTAGTGGTCGTCCATGGCGGCATGGGGCGCGAAGAGCGCCGCAATGCGCAGGAGGCGTTTACTCAGGATAAAGACGTGCTGATCTTCCTGGCTACCGATGCCGCCGGCGAAGGCATCAATTTGCAGCGCGCGCACCTGATGGTGAACTACGATCTGCCTTGGAACCCCAACCGGATCGAGCAGCGCTTTGGCCGCATTCACCGCATCGGCCAAACCGAGGTCTGCCACCTGTGGAATCTGGTGGCGGAGGAAACCCGAGAAGGTGAAGTCTATCTGCGGCTGCTCGAAAAGATCGAGGCGGAGCGCGAGGCCCTGGGCGGCGGTGTCTTCGATATTTTGGGTCAGCTTTTCCGTGAAACTCGGCTGCGTGATCTCTTGATCCAGGCCATCCGCTACGGAGATGATCCCGCCGTTCGGCGTCGTCTGGACGAAGCGGTCGACAACATGACCGACCGGGACCGCTGCCGGGAATTACTCGAAGAACGAGCGCTGGCCCACGACTCGATGGATGCCACGGAAGTGCGCAAGATCCGCGCCGATATGGAGCGTGCCCAGGCGCTGCGGCTGCAGCCGCATTTTGTCGAATCGTTTTTCCTGGAGGCTTTCGCCAAACTCGGCGGGACCATCCGGGAGCGGGAAAAGCGGCGTTATGAGATCACGCATGTTCCGCCATCCATCCGCCAGCGAGATCGTCAGGTGGGTTTGGGGTCGGCCGTGCTACCGCGGTACGAACGGGTCACTTTTGAAAAGCATCTGCGTAGCGTGATCGGCCAGCCTCCCGCCGCGTTTCTGACGCCTGGCCATCCACTGCTCACTTCGGCCATAGACCTCATTCTGGAACGCTATCGGGATCTGCTGAAGACCGGGGCTCTT
Source organism: Bryobacteraceae bacterium (assembly GCA_043776185.1). GTDB lineage: Bacteria > Acidobacteriota > Terriglobia > Bryobacterales > Bryobacteraceae > JALHNI01. Next base: position 3,421 of record JAYVRS010000856.1, read on the forward strand.
TTGATTGACCCAAGCGATCCTGGCGAACGCATCCGGGCTCTTTTCTACCTGGAGCACTCCATTCTCGACGGGCGAACCGACCGTTCCGGCAATCGGCGCCTGATCTCGAAGCGCCTGCAGTTCGTGCAGGTGGACGAAAGCGGCGTGGCCAGGCCCTCAGGCCCCGCTCCCTTTCTCGACTACCGTCCCGCGAACGGAGAAGAAACGCTGCTTCTGGCCCCGGAGATTGACCGCCAGGAGTGGCTAAAGAGCAATCTGGAAGATACCGTGCTTGCGCGCGCCGCGACGGAACTGGTGCCGCAACATCTCAACGAGGTGCGCCATCGCAAGGAAGACTTGGCTGCGCGAACCCTGGCCGCGGTGCAGGAGCGATTGCGCGGCGAAGTGCGGTATTGGGACCACCGGGCGATGCAACTTCAGGAACAGGAACGGGCCGGACGCGTAAATGCCCGCTTGAATTCCGTACTGGCCCGGCGTCGGGCGGATGAATTGACGGCTCGTCTGGAGGCACGGGTGCGGGAGTTAGAGAAGGAACGCCAGATCTCCGCCATGCCGCCGGTAGTGGTTGGTGGCTGCGTGGTGGTGCCGATCGGCTTGATCGCCCGGTTGGCCGGAACTTCGACGACGACTGACCCGTTAGCGCGCAAAGCCGTCGAGGAATTGGCGATGCAGCGAGTGATGGCGCACGAGCGCGGCTTGCGATTCGAGCCGTCCGACGTCAGCGCCGAGAAGCGCGGCTACGACATTGAATCGCGCGACCCGGCTACCGGTGCTTTGCGGTTTATCGAGGTAAAAGGCCGCGTCGCTGAGGCGGAGACGGTGACCGTCACTCGCAACGAGATGATGGTGGCCGTCAACGAGCCGGACAAATTCATCCTGGCGCTAGTGCGAGTGGATGGCGCGAGCACCAGTTTGCACTACATCCAGCGGCCTTTCGACCGGGAGCCGCAGTTTGGCGAGGCGGCTGCCAGTTTTCGTATCGCCGACCTGTTGAGCCGAACCGAAGGAGTTGTCTGAAGCATGGATCTCAGCGCACGGAAAGAGCAATTCTCCAATGCCTACCTTTTCGCCGTAGCCGCCGCTGCTGGATGTTCAGTGGCGAAGCCCTCAGTGGATAACGACAGTATCGATTGGACGATCTCAAATCGGCTGCCTCGCCGCCCGAAACTGGACGTGCAGCTGAAATGCATGGCCAATGACGAGGCGCTGGGAACGTCCTTTTCCTACCCGCTGCAAAAGAAGAATTACGACGATCTTCGTATCGCCGGAATAATGGTCCCGAGGATCTTGATTTTGGTTCGAGTTCCGTCCGTGCTGGACAATTGGATTCACGGTGGGATTGAGGAATTGATACTCCGGCGCGATGCGTACTGGCTATCCCTCGCTGGCTCCGTAGATAGCGTCAATGACACTTCAGTCACGATTCAAATACCCGTCGCCCAGGCCTTTACCGTGCCATCATTAAGCGAGCTAATGGAAAAAGTGAACCAAGGAGTGCAGCTGTGAGGACGACGATTCGTGATCGCCAGGTTCTCGGGGCTCTTCGCCCAGTCGATCTGTTGGCCTATTTGCGAGCCGCGGGATGGGCCAGGACTGCTGAGATGGACGACCGGGCATCCCTTTGGATGAAAGGGGAGGAGGACGTCTGGGTTCCCTTACGGCGTGACCTGAACGACTTCGCGTTGCGTACGGCTGAAATTCTCTCCACCCTTGAACGAGTGGAGCAGCGCTCACAGGAAGAGATCATGCGCGATATCGCGTCCACCTCTGCCGACTTGATTCGAATTCGGGCCTTGACGACCGAAGCCGCCGACGGAACCATCCCGCTGGAAGTAGGGCTGGGCCTGGTGGAGCATACGCGGGAAATGTTGGACGCAGCCGCATGCGCCACGGTCGCACCGAAGCCCTACTGGGCCAGACGCCGACCCGCGCAGGCGCAGGACTTTATGAATCACGTCCGCATGGGCCAAACGGAACGCGGCAGCTACGTGCTCACCATCGTTTCTCCGGTGGCGCCCGTACTCAAGGACGACTCTCAGACCGAAGCACCCTTTGAACGGCGAGTGACGCAAACCCTCACCCATGCGCTGCAAGCTACTTTGCACGCCGCCCAGCAGGCGGCGGAGACGGCGGACCTGGAGCCGTTCCGGAAGGCCATCTCTCAGGGCGTGAGCGCGAACCTTTGCGATGCCCTTAGTGGATTGGGTGAGGTGAGCCCGGAGCATGGCTTTGAGGTTTCGGTGGCCTGGTCGCGGAGTCGACCGGTTTCGGGCGAAGCCGTCTCCACCATCAAAATTCCTCCAGACTACCTGCCTTTGCTGAGAGAGGTCTCCCGTCTCTTCAAAGAGACGGAGCCACAGGAAGATTACACGCTCTTTGGCGTGGTCGAGAAATTGGATCGTCCGGCCGGTGCCACGTCCGGAGACGTCACGATCAATGCCGCGATCGAGAACCGTTTGCGGAAGGTCATTCTGAGTCTGGCCGGCCTTGAGTATGAGAGTGCTATCCGTGCGCACAAGGAAAACATTCCCGTTGCATGCACGGGTGAACTCGTGAAAGATGGCAAGTCCCTCCGCCTCCGCAGCCCTCACTCGTTCTCACTCCTCGAAACCGAAGGCAGCTCGTTGTAAGGGGCTCGGCAATGTCTCCACCTCAGGCTCCCGTCGTTCATTGTGGCCGGCAAGGGAAGAACATGGAACAACAAGGGCGGCTGCGAGTAGCCCTCCTCGCCGAACGTAGGGGATCATTGATTCTGCCTTCCTTCCAGCGATTCTTTTCCACGCGTGGCTTTGACGAGGTTCTGCGACTGGACATCGTGGAAGTGGATCCGTTGCCGCGAGGAGAAGCTCTCGCCTCGCTAGTCGGGCAACTCCATGAGTCATTCGATGCCGTTCTGGCGTTCCCTGAGTTGATTCGCAGCGGCTTTCCAACGGTGGTTGTGCTGGAGGATGCGTGGAAGGTTGAGGCTCGGTCGGCCCGTTTTTACGCCCGTCCTATTGATCCAGCCGTAGAAGCGTGGATCGTGCCTTACTGGCGAGCTTATGGCCCATATTCATCCCCGGATCCGGGCGTTGTCGACGCTAGCGAACGCACGGAGACGGAGATCCTTCGCTGGGCCGCCGATGAGTGTTGCGATCTGATGTTGGCCATCCCGGAGTGCAACGACCTTCGGCGGGCGATGCAAACCGTGCTTCAATTGGCAGAGCCAGAACTGATCCGCCGTCATCCGGAGAGATTTCAGCTAAGAGGTTGCGAAGGTTGAAGAAAAAGCTGATTGAAGTCGCGTTGCCGCTGGAGGCGATCAACAAGGAATCCGCGCGGGAGAAGTCCATCCGGCATGGGCACCCTTCTACGTTGCACCTTTGGTGGGCGCGGCGTCCGCTGGCTGCTTGTCGCGCCGTGTTGTTTGCGTCTCTCGTCGACGATCCTGGCTCGCGGCCCGACTTGTTTCCCACGGAGGCCGAGCAGCACGCCGAGCGCCAGCGACTATTCGATTTGATCTCTGAACTTGTCAAGTGGGAAAACTCAAATAACTCTCCGCTGCTCAAACAAGCTAAGGAAGCGATTTGGCGTTCGGCTGGGCCCGATGGTCCACCTCCAGTTTATGATCCATTCTGCGGGGGGGGCTCAATTCCTCATGAAGCCCAACGCCTCGGCTTGGAGGCTCACGGATCAGATCTAAGTCCAGTAGCTGTACTGATCACGAAAGCGCTTATTGAGATTCCCCCACAATTCTCTAATCAGCCGCCAATCAATCCAGATGCCGTGTCTAGGACTAGCAAGCCGCAGATGTGGACCGGTTCGACTGGATTGGCCGAGGATGTTCGGTACTACGGCAATTGGCTGCGCGACGAGGCTGAGGTCCGTGTTGGGCATCTCTACCCCCCACATAGACTCGAACATGGTCAGAATGCAACCATCCTAGCTTGGCTTTGGGCGCGAACGGTCAAGTGCCAAAATCCTGCGTGTGGCGCGACAATCCCGCTCGTAAGAGGCTTTTCTTTATCGACCAAGAAGGGCCGAGAGCATTGGGTTAATCCAGCAATTGAAAATGAGACAGGGCGCCTCACGTTTCGCGTGGCTAAAGTACCAGGCGTTCCTCCGCCCTCTACTAAGGTTGGCCGAGGTGCAAAATTCAAGTGCCTGAGCTGTGCGGAGGTTTCTGGAGACCACTATATTCGGGCGGAGGCAATGGCGGGCCGAATGAGCGTCCAACTAATGGCCGTTGCCATAGATGGACCTGAAGGGAGGACATATGCAGATCCCGATGCTGAACACCACTGCTTGGTAGCAAGCCCCGAAGTAGGCTGGGCACCAGATGCCGAAATGTCGACCAATCCGCGCTGGTTTTCTCCACCAGCATTTGGATTGACGCGATTTCGAGACCTTTTCACGAACCGTCAACTAGTAACGCTTTCTGCCTTCGCTGATCTTGTCAGCGAAGTGCGCGTGAGAATGATTGTCGATGGAGCATCGAAAGAACGAGCGGACGCAATAGTCGGGTACTTGGCTATGTGCGTAAGCAAACTGTCGGTTTTTACAAACGTGATTGCTCGATGGCGAGCGGGTGAGAACAAATCCGCACCGGCATTCGGTCGCCAAGCGATTCCGATGGTCTGGGATTTTGTTGAAATCAACCCGTTTGCTGGAGCTGGGGGTGACTTTGGAGGGATCGTGAATGCATGCGTGAAGGTTCTTTCTATGTCCACGGTCAATTCTCCCGGATTCGTAGTTAGGGCAAAGGCTTCAGAGCTCAGTTCTTACGCCGTGCAAAGGAATCCCATCATTTCCACTGATCCGCCATACTATGACAACATCAGCTATGCCGAATTGGCGGACTTTTTCTATGTTTGGCTAAGGCGAATGCTTCAGTCTCAGCATCCGGACCTCTTCGAGACCATACTCGCGTCCAAAGAGGATGAGTTGGTTGCCTCTACATTCCGAGCTGGGGGTGACAAGGAAGAGGCCAGCAAGACATTTGAAGCCGGATTCGCCTGCGCATTCCAGAGGTTCCGCACAACAACTCACCCCGACTATCCGATGACTGTTTATTACGCATTCAAGCAGACTGAACTGGACGAGGAGGGTGACTCATCGGAAGATCAGGCCGTGGCATCTACCGGTTGGGAGACGATGCTTGAAGGTATGCTTCGCTCTGGTTTCCAGGTAGTCGGTACCTGGCCCCTTAAGACTGAAGGAGCTACACGGTTAATTTCTATGGGAACTAACGCGCTTGCCTCTTCAATAGTTCTCGTATGCCGTCCGAGACCTGAATCAGCCGCCATAACGACTCGAAAAGCGTTTCTCACTACGATGAAGCGGGACTTACCTGCTGCGTTACGCGCACTCCAGCAGGGGAATATTGCGCCTGTTGATCTGGCCCAAGCCGCAATCGGCCCAGGGATGGCTGTCTTCTCAAGTTATTCCAAGGTGCTTGAAAATGATGGCTCCGAAATGAGTGTCCGAACTGCGCTCCAACTAATCAACCAAATCCTGGATGAGGTGCTATCCGAGCAAGAGTCCGACTTCGACCCGGACACGCGCTTCGCGCTGACCTGGTTTGAGCAGCGTGGCTTCGACGAAGGTCCCTACGGTGACGCCGAGACACTCGCCACGGCGCGCGCGATTAGCGTCGACGGGCTCACGAAGTCCGGCATTGCCAGTTCCCGAGCGGGGAAAGTCAAATTGATCGCCCGCAAGGATCTATCGCCCAATTGGGACCCCAGTGCCGATGAACGCCTCACCGTCTGGGAGTCGACGCAGTACCTGATTCGAGCGCTGGAAGAGAAGGGCGAAGCGGGCGCGGCCGCGCTGGCGGCGAAACTCGGCGCGATGGGCGAGACGGCCCGCGAACTCGCGTACCGACTCTACACCCTCTGCGAACGCAAGGGCTGGACCGAGGAAGCCATCGCCTATAACGCACTGGTGGTGAGTTGGCCCGCGATCTCGCAGCAAGCGAAAGAAGCCGCTCGCGGACAAGAAGCCTTTTCGTTGACCTCGGAATAGAACGCCCATGCCGGACCAGATTCCCCCCCACGAAGGCGAGATCCTCCTCTACACCACTCCTCGGGGGGCGGTTCGCGTGGAGGTGTTTTTTGAGGGCGAAACCTTCTGGCTCGCGCAGGCCCAGATGGCAGAACTGTTCGGGTCGACGAAGCAGGTGATCAGCTATCATCTCCGCAACATCTTTGAAAGCATGGAGTTGGAGCGCACGGCAACTGTAAAAGAAATTTTGACAGTTCAAACTGAAGGCGCGCGGCAGGTCTCTCGCTCCATCGAGTACTACCACCTGGATGCGATGATTGCAGTGGGCTATCGGGTGAACAGCTTCGAGGCCACGCAGTTCCGCATCTGGGCGACGCAGACGTTGCGCGAGTTCATCGTCAAGGGCTTCGTGCTGGATGACGAGCGCATGAAGCAGGGCAAGAAGTTCGGTAGCGACTACTTTGAGGAACTGCTCGACCGGATTCGCTCCATTCGGGCGAGCGAGCGCCGTTTCTATCTGAAAGTGACCGACATATACGAGCAGTGCAGCATCGACTACCGGCAGGATGCGGCGCTCACCCAGGCTTTCTTCAAGACGGTGCAAAACAAGCTGCATTGGGCGATCACCGGCAAGACCGCGGCTGAGATCGTGGCCGACCGCGCCGACGCCGCTGCGCCCCACATGGGGCTTACCACCTGGAAGAACGCCCGGGCCGGCCGCATCACCCGGGCTGATGTTTCGGTAGCCAAGAACTATCTGGCCGAGGACGAAATCAAAGCCCTGGACCGGATTGTCTCCATGTACCTCGACTACGCGGAGAACCAGGCCACGCGTCGCATCCCGATGCGGATGCAGGATTGGGTGGGCAAGCTCGACGCCTTTCTGCAATTCAACGAGTATCCGATCCTGCGCGACGCCGGCCGCCTGAGTCATGAAGTGGCGAAGCAGCTGGCCGAAACCGAATACGACAAGTTCCGCCGTGTGGAAGATCAAATTTACGTCAGTGATTTCGAAAAGGCCGTGAAACAGATTTCCGCGCCGAACCAGAAACCGCGAAAGAAAAAAGCGAGCGAGTAGGAGAAGCAGTATGGCCATCACGAACAACGAACGCGTGGGACGCGCTCTCGATCATCTAAAGGCCGGCCTTCGCCCGTTTGTCGAGCGGGAGATGAAAGCTGTTTTCAAGGATCGTTGGATCCAAGCGGCGATGCCGAGCCTGCCGAACTGGCAGACCGCCAAACCGGAGCAGGTGAACCTAGACGCCCGCGCCCTACTGAAGTTGATGTGGGACCTTTGGAACGATGTCTTCAAGAAGACGCTGGGCCAGAGCGAACGCAGCCTGGTTTCGGAGTTGATCGACGTGCGGGACCGGCAGGCGCACCAGAAGACTTTCTCCGGCGACGATACCTACCGCGCGCTCGATAGTGCGGAACGGCTACTGAATGCGATTACTTCGCTCGAGTCCGAAGGGGTGAAGCAGATCAAGGATGAGCTGCTGCGTTTGCGTTTCGAAGAGCAGTTGCGGACGGAAAAGCGCCGGGAAGCCGCCGTGCCGGTGGAAAGCAAAGCCTCCAGCGGCCTGCCCGCCTGGCGGGACCTGATCACGCCGCACCCGGACGTGGCCAGCGGCCGCTACAGCAAAGCCGAATTCGCGGCCGACCTTTGGCATGTCTTCCTGGGTGAGGGTTCGGACGAGTATCGCAACCCGACCGAGTTTTATCGCCGCACGTACATCACCGAGGGCCTGAAGAATCTGCTGGCGAACGCCATCCGGCGGATGAATGGCCAGGGCGGCGACCCGGTGGTGGAACTGCAAACCAATTTCGGTGGCGGCAAGACGCATTCCATGCTGGCGCTTTACCACCTGGCTTCCGGCGTGCAGCCCAGCGCGCTGCCGGGCCTGGAGATTCTGGCCAAGGAAGGTACCTCGCTGCCGCCAACGATCCGCCGGGCCGTCCTGGTGGGGAACAAGATTTCACCGGCCGATATTCATACCAAGAAGGACGGCACGAAGGTCCGGACGCTTTGGGGCGAACTGGCCTGGCAGTTGGGCGGCGCCGAGGGCTATGCGCTGGTGAAAGACGCGGACGAGAAAGGCGTCTCCCCCGGCGACAACCTGCGCTTGTTGCTGCAGAAATATCAGCCCTGCGTCATCCTGATCGATGAGTGGGTGGCTTACGCCCGCCAGCTTTATAACAAGAGTGACCTGCCCGCCGGCGACTTCGACGCTCACTTTACCTTCGCCCAAACGCTCTCGGAGAGTGTGAAGCTGGCAACACAGAGTTTGCTGGTGGTGAGTATCCCGTCCTCGCAAAACGAGATTGGGGGGGATGGCGGCCAGGCGGCGCTCGAACGCCTGAAGAATGTTCTCGTCCGGGTGGAAACCACGTGGCGCCCGGCCAGTGCCGAGGAGAGCTTTGAGATCGTGCGGCGGCGGCTATTTCAGCCCATGTCCAAGGACAACTTCGTCCAGCGCGATCTGGTGGTGGCCAAGTTCTTCGACGAGTATCGCAAGAATTCGCAGGAGTATCCGGGCGAGGCTTCGAAACCAGACTACGAAAAGCGATTGCGGGCGGCGTACCCGATTCACCCGGAGTTGTTCGATCGCCTGTACAATGACTGGTCTACGCTGGACAAGTTTCAGCGGACGCGCGGCGTGCTGCGCCTGATGGCGTCGGTGATTCATCGGCTCTGGGAAAGGCAGGATCGCGGCTTGCTGATTCTGCCCGCTAGCATTCCCATGGATGACGACGACGTGGCCGGTGAGCTTACCAAGTATTTGGACGATGTCTGGCGGCCGGTGATTGAACAGGACGTCGACGGGCCGAACTCAATGCCCATGCGGATGGACGCCGAGAACGCCTTGTTCGGCCAATACTCGGCGGTTCGCCGCGTGGCGAGGACGCTTTATTTGGGCTCGGCACCGACGCAGGAAGCTGCCAACAAGGGTTTGGACGACCGGCAGATTAAGCTCGGCTGCGTTCAGCCCGGTGAATCCTCGGCGCGCTTTGGCGACGCCTTGCGCAAACTCTCTGATCAGGCGACGCACCTGTTTGTCGACGGCAACCGCTACTGGTTCTCGACTCGCCCGTCGGTCAACCGAATCGCCGAGGATCGCGCGGGCCGGCTCGACATAGAAGACGTCTGGGAGGAGATCCGGCGGAGACTGCGTGATGAGCAGAAATCCAAAGGGGAGTTTGTTCGCGTCCAGCCCTGCCCGTCTTCCGCCAACGAAGTACCTGATGAACCGGAGGCCCGGCTAGTGATTCTTGGGCCGGAGGTGCCACACGATGCGAAGAGCGGTGCCAGCTTGGCTCGCAAGACAGCGCAGGAGTACTTGGATCGCGGCGGACAGGGGCGTAGCTGCGGGAACATGCTGGTCTTTCTCGCGGCGGACAAGGCGCGAGTGACGGATTTGGAGCAGGCCGCCCGGCAATTTTTGGCGTGGACGTCGATCGTCAAAGAAGAAACCACGCTCAATCTTGACGCCTTTCAATCGAGCCAAGGCAAAAAACGCCAGGATGCGGCGAATGCCGCGGTCCGCGACCGCATTCCGGAAACCTACTTCTGGGCCCTGGTGCCCCATCAGGATGCGCCCCAAGCTGGGCAGCCCTATCCCCTGACAACCCTACAGGACACTAAGACTCCAGGATCCGGCAGTTTGGCGGAACGGACTTCGAAAAAGCTGAAAAGCGACGGCAACCTGCTGACCGAAATGGGGGCCAGCGTTCTTCGCCTCAAACTCGATGAAGTACCGCTTTGGCGGAGCGGCCACGTCTCCGTGAAGCAACTCATGGAGAATTTTGCCAAATATCCGTACTTGCCTAGATTGCGCGACAGCCAAGTGCTGGTCCGTACGATTCAAGACGGAGTCGGCGGCTTCCAATGGCAACTGGATGGTTTTGCCTACGCCGAGAGCTACGACGCTGCCCTGGAACGCTATCGTGGGCTCAAGGCCGGCGAGACGACACGCGTACAAATCTTGAACGAGGGTCTCGTCGTACGGCCAGACATCGCCGCGAAACAATTGGAACGGGAACGCCCGCCTGATCCGGTGCCTGTCGCCGAAGGTTCGCCGATCCCCTCGCCACCGTTTGGCAACGGCTCGCAACCAAGTCCGGCACCGAGCAATTCTGTTACGATGCCTCCTCGGCAGCCGCATCGCTTCTACGGCGCTGTTGCGCTGGACCCCCTTCGCATGAGCCGCGATGCAGACATCATCGCGCGGGAGATCGTTCAGCGTTTCGACAGCGTCCGGGGCGCAAAGGTTTCGGTGAAAGTCGATATTACGGTAGAGATTCCCGACGGGGCACCGGACGGCACCGTCCGCACTATCAGTGAGAACTGCCGGACGTTGAAGTTTGAATCGTTTGGGTTTGACGATTAGGACGTGATAGAGCGTTTTGATTCGCGCTGATCGATCTATCGCGCTACCCGCAGAACCACATGATTAACCGATTCCAGTTTCCAATGATTCCCGCGCCGCGTGGGATGGCCGTTGCTGTTAAGTTGGCGATCCGGCGGAGACTGTGGCCCGCAGACCCGCAATGCGCGAATCGCCGCCACCGCCGCATCATCCAGCGGAAAGGCCAGCGGGCTTTCCTTGCGATTCTCGGGGGTAAGCGGCTGAGAAAAGGCAAGGACAGCGAGGGATAGTGTGTAGGGCACGACCCAGCCCCGACCGACCCCACGACACGAATACTGGCGGCGCCAGATCGCCGAACTAAGGATAAGACTGATCTCCACGGAACTGTGAATAATCGATTTGGCCATTGCTTTTGACATCCCCTCCTCACGGTCGGGGTTCGTTATCAGCCACTTACGAACCCCGACGGTAACGGAGGGGATCCAACGTCCGGATTGTTTCACAGTTCCTCACACGGCGAGCCGTGTGGTGTCGCGACAGACTAAGCCGTACGGTTGGCTTGGCCCTTATCGCCGCTCTTCTTGACGATGGCCGCTTGTGCCGCCGCCAGGCGGGCGATCGGGACGCGGTAGGGAGAGCAGGAGACGTAGTCCATACCCACGCGGTAGCAGAAGTCGACCGACGAAGGCTCGCCGCCGTGCTCGCCGCA
>JAYVRS010000857.1:0-4034 GCA_043776185.1 Bryobacteraceae bacterium
CCGGTTCGTATTGAGGAAAGACTTACCCTTGCCGAAAGGCAGCTCGTAACTGGCGCTCACCACATAGTTATGGCGTAAGTCCGTCGTCGAGCGCCCGCGGTTCAGATTCCGATCCCAAGGTTTGAGGGCGCCGACCCCGGAGTTACTCAGGGTCTCATCGACGTTATCCAGCGTCTTGCTCCACGTGTAAGCCGACAGAAGAGTCAACCCCCTGGAAAAGCGTTTTTCCACCTTGAAGGTCATGGCGTTATAGCTCAGCCGGCCCACTGGAAGTTGCCGAGTGACGGAAGTATAGAAAGGCCAAATCCGGCGCGCGGCGACCGGTGTGGGGCCAGGGGCAATGTCGAAGGGTAAGTTGAAGTCCACGCCACTCAGCAACTGCCGGGTGCCATTACCGTTGTACCCTACCGTCAAAAGTAAGTCGAAGGGTAACTGGCGCTGAACATCGACAAACCACTGCTGCGAGTACTGCGTCGGCAGAAATTGCTGGGGAATATCGGCGCCCACCAGGGCCGGGCCGGGCACCGAAGTGGCCGGCAATTGAACCGCCGGGAAGCCGCCGCTCAAAGTCAAGCGCGGGACGATACGGTCCAGCGTGCCGAAACCCACTTCGACAAAATCCGGGGCCTGATTGAAAGCGCGGGCACCCATCTGCTGGCTGTCCGGCTGAGCATAAATGATGCCGCCACCCATCCGCATTACCGTCTTACTGGAAGCTTTCCAAGCTAGGCCGAGGCGCGGGGCGAGGTTATTCTTATCGTTCTTGCATCCGCAATTTCCCTTGTTAATGCGCACCTGCTCAAGCCGGGCATTTGCGCCCGTATTACTGAAGTCTGGAACAAAGCGTGAGACGTTGTTCTGCACGAAAGTAGGAGCGTAGAAGATGTCATACCGCAGGCCTAAGTTGAGCATCAGGCGGGGCGAGATCTTCCAGTCATCCTGCACAAACCCGGCAAAAGTATTGGCCCATAAGTCTTCGCCGTTTTCGTTGCCGATGGTACCGCCCGCCGCCAAGCCCAGCATGAACTCCGCCAACCCGTCGCCCGTAGCGGCGCGATTGGCCGGGTTGGCCGTAAATTCGCGATTGAACGCAAATTGGCCGCGAGCAAAGCGCGCCGCCAGCCGCGAGATATTCTGCCGACGGAATTCGCCGCCCACGCGGACGTTATGGTTACCCCAGTTCTTATACCAGGTGTCGTTGAACTGGAAGAGATCCGTATTATTGAAGTTCGGCCAAAAGCTACGGGAGCCCAATTCCGTGTAACCGGCCGGCGAAAAACGGGAAAGGCCGCGGTTGTTAGAACCCGGGTTATTCACCTTCGGGACGCCCTTAATTCCGAACTGGTCATAGAGTGCCGTATCGTAAGGAATATCGAAACGCGAGATGATGCGCGTAAAGCCGAAGCGCGCCTCGTTGGTGGAGGTGGGCCCTAGCGTGAGGGAGTGGGTGGCGGCGACACTGTGGCTGTCGATATTGGTAGTGGTCGCCAAGCCACCGTCGGCCGGCAAGGGCAGCGGCCCGGGCTCGAAGCGATCACGGGTGCGCTTGCTGTAGCGAGCCGAGATGCGTTGCCGATCCGACAGGTTATGGTCGCCCTTAAAGTCGTAGCTATTTACATCGTTCTTTTCACTCGGCGCAAAAAAGTAGTTATTTGCAATTCCCGAACCATTGTTCGGGCGCGGGTAGAGGTCGAGTAACTTCGGGAAGAGCGGGTCCCAACGGTTAGCCGGAATCACATTGCCGGGGAATTGCTGCCGCGTGAAGCTCGCCGCGTTGCCGACTGTCGTGGCGGGGTCGAAGACTGGCCGGATGCGGTTGAAGTCCCCGCGACGTAACTCGTCCACTGGTACGGTACTCACAAAGCTCCGGCCAATGCGGGTGCGGGTACCTTCGTAGCTGCCGAAGAAAAAGGTCTTGTCTTTCCTTACCGGTCCGCCAAAAGTACCGCCGAATTGATTCTGCCTATAAGCGGGTTTCTGGTTTCCGGCGCGGTTCGCGAAGAAATTCGTGCCATCCAAGGTACTATTGCGCAGAAACTCGAAGGCCGTGCCGTGCAATTGATTCGTACCGCTCTTGATATTCACAAACACTTGCCCGCCCATCCGCGTGCCATACTCGGCGGAGAGATTATTAGTAACCACGCGGAACTCGCCCACGGCGTCGACACTCGGTTTCACCGCCTGGGCCTCAAACCCCAGGGGACCTCCCGAGGCCACTGACGAGTTGTCCACGCCATCAATCGTCACCTGTACTTGGTAGATATGCTGGCCGGAGGCTGAAAATCCACCTTCATCCTGCGTGCGGCCCCCGCGCCCCGGATTGGTGCCGGCGGTAAGCGCGGCCAAGTCCAGGTAGTTACGACCGTTCAGCGGTAACTCGACGATGCGCTTGTTATCGATCACTTGGCCGACGGTGGTAGTTTCCGAATCCAGCAACGCGGCGGCCGCGGTGACTTCCACGCTCTCGGTGACGGCACCGGTTCTGAGCGTGAAATCCACCCGGGCGGTCTGGGTAACGTCAAGCTTGATCTCGGGCACTTCGGCGTTGGCAAAGCCAGGCTTGGTGGCGATGATCGTATAGCGGCCGACCGGCAGCGAGGGCGCGGTGTAGAAGCCTTGTTCGTTGGTAGTGAGGGCGCGTCGGAGCCCGGTGTCGAGATTGGTGACCGTCACCCAGGCGCCCGCCACCAAGGCTTCCGAAGCGTCCTTCACCACCCCTTGAATCGCACCGCTTTGTGCCCAAACGGCGGAACTAAACAATACTGAAAGCAAAAGTCTGAGAAGCATTTGCCCCCCAGGATAGCACCGGATTGCGTCATGATATGGGCCTGATGCTCTGGCGTCGAGACTCGCGATCTGCTCTTCGCCAGTTCGCAACAGACTTACCCCGCGGCGCACCGCGTCTGCCCAGTGGCCTCCAAGGTCTTGCGGAAATCCTCTATGGAGATGATCTCCGCCGCCGATTTGCTCCCTGTGTTCCGCGATAGAATCGGCCCATGCAACGCCGCGCCTTTCTTCTTTCGAGCCTCGCTTACGCCGGCCAGCGCCCCCCGAACATCGTCTTCATCATGGCCGATGACCTGGGCCTCGGCGACCTCGGTTGTTACGGCCAGAAAATCATCCGCACCCCCCATATTGACCGCATTGCCCGCGAAGGCCTGCGCTTCACGCAAGCCTACGCCGGGTGCACCGTCTGCGCCCCTTCGCGCAGCGTCCTGATGACCGGCCTGCACATGGGCCACACCTCTATCCGCGCTAACGCCGGTGGACAGTCGCTCGAACCCCAAGACGTCACCGTCGCCCAGTTGTTGCAGAAATCCGGCTACGCCACCGGCGGCTTCGGCAAATGGGGACTCGGCGATCTCGGCACCGACGGCGTCCCGTGGAAAAAAGGCTTCGATCAGTTCTTTGGCTATCTCCACCAAGTCCATGCGCACTTCTTCTATCCGCACTTCTTACTCAATAATGACCAGCGTTTTCCTCTGGCCGGCAACGACAGCGGAAAACGCACCACTTACTCGCACGATGTAATTGCCAACCAGGCTTTGCAGTTTATTGAGAAAAACCAATCGAAGCCATTCTTCTGTTACGTTCCCTTTACTATTCCGCATTGGGAGTTACTCGTGCCGGAGGACTCGTTGGCCGAATACAGAGGTAAGTGCGGCACGGAGACCCCCTTCGCGAGAGGCCACTACGCCCCGCAAGCCGAGCCCCGCGCCGCCTACGCCGGCATGATCACCCGCATGGACCGCGACGTCGGTCGCATTCTGGCCCTGCTCGAAAAACTGAAGCTCGACCGCAACACGGTGGTTATCTTCACCAGCGACAACGGCGCCAGCGATCTCGCGGCCAGCGACAATTTCTTCCACTCCACCATGGACCTCCGCGGCCAGAAGGGCAACGTCTACGAAGGCGGCATCCGCACGCCCTTTATCGCCCGCTGGCCCGGCAGAATTCCCGCCAACCGCACGAGCGACCTCCCCATCAGCTTCTGCGATATGCTGCCCACCCTCTGCGAACTCGCCGGTATCAAG
>JAYVRS010000858.1:0-4030 GCA_043776185.1 Bryobacteraceae bacterium
GAGCCTCGATTACTTTTACCAAACGGCCGAGCGAATCGGCAGTGAATTCGCGCTTCTTAAGCGCGGGATCGGTAGCCGTAGTGACGGGGCCGACGTAAGCAGTAGTGTCGCAATCGACTACCGTCGGGTAACAAACAAGGAGCGGTCGATTGAGAGAGTCATAGACGGTAGTGGTGAAAGGGCCGGGCACGCCCGAGCCGGGATTGGACACAGATTGCACACGATTCAATCCGTCGTAAGTCTTATCGACCACGATCGGAACCGGGGTAGCGCCACCACAGTAATTGCCTTTGCAAAGGCGAATGTCGCGGCCGAGCTTGTCATATTGGGTTTCGCTTTTCAGCCGGCCATCGTTGACGACGAACTGATCCGACGTAGTCTTGACGGTGAGATTGCCAGGGTCGTCGGTGTAGGCGAAGGTGGTGGTGGAGCGCGGGGCGGTAGCCGGAGCAGGACCGCGCCGAAGGCGAGTGACGCGCATCAGAGGGTCGGCATAGTCGACCGCGGTTTTCATGCCGTTCGGCTCGGTGATGAGGGTGGGGAGACCGAGTTCGGTGTCGTATTCATAAGAGGTGGTGAGCGTCACGCCGCCCACGGCGGGTCGATTGAGTTGCAGCACGAAGGCATAATGAATTCCGTCAAAGACGAGGCTGGTTTGCTTCCCGCGGCCATCGGTAACGCGGTGAACATTGCCGAGAGAATCGAATTCTTTGTAACTGGCGATATTTGGCTTATTTCCCGGACCAGTGCCGGAGAGCCGCTTCACCAAGCGGCTGACAGAGGTCGGATTGCCGCGATCCTGGAAGGCGATGGTATAACTATTCGTCGCGACACTGCGGCCGAGTAAGGGCCGGACAGAGTAATCATCGTAGGTGTAGTTGGTTTGGGCGACGATGGCGCTGGCGGCATCATAGACGATTTCGGAGTCGACCAGGCCGAGTAGGTTGACGGTACTGGCGAAGTATTTAGAGTCAGCGCGATAAGTCCACTCGGTTTTGCGGAGGCCGTTCGTGGGTTGGACGGGGAGGGTGGCTGCCGTAGTGAAAAGGGGGGCAGCCGGGGTGCCTTGGCCGGCGATGGCATTGCCCTGGTCGAAAGACGCATCAATGACCCGGGTCTGGTTGGCGTTGTTATCGTGCTGGAGGTAGCGGCTGGAGCGCTGGGACGCCCCGTCGAGGAGAATCGTGTCTTCTTGCGCGAGCACGACCGTACCGGTGGTGGATTTAGTTTCAAAGATTCGTTCCACACGGCGGAAGCCGACGCTGTCGGTGCGATACTCCTTGCCCAACAGTAGCTTCGCGGCTACGTCGGGCAATCCAAAAGAAACGGCATGGCCTATTTGGGCAGCCGGGCCGGCGTTGCTGCGGTTCGTGCCGTCCTGGACGTTGTAAAAGTAATGGCGGGTGGTGATGATTTGACTCAAGCCCGAACCAACCTGTTGCCGTTCGACAAAACCTGACTGGCTGGAGGCGGACAAACCGGTACGACCGAAACAACTGAAGGTGGTACTGCTATCGGGCTCCGCAGTGGCGGCGAGTTCGGGAAGTGAATAAGTGGTGAGGTGGTAGGCAGTGGTAGCTGGCGAGGCTGGCGGCCCATCCAGGAAGACTCGCCGTGCCAGCAGGCGGCGGTACACGTAGGGACGCCATCCTGGCTCCGATCCACTTGTGACGCCAGAATAGGTGCATCCCTGAATGGAGCCGCCGACTTGGCCGTCAGAGAAGGTGGGGGTGCCTTGGCCAGTGAACGGGCTGCGCATCGGAATGGCCTGCCCCGTATTATTGAGGCCCGCCCCGTGGTCGTAATCGATGGCGGCACCGGTGGGCAGGACCACGCGTGCGACCTCATTGTAAATATTATAGAAAACCTGAAACTCCTTGGTATTGGGGAGCACGACGCGGGTGACAGCCAGCGTATCGATGCCGTCGCCGACAGGAGTGCCAAATAGATTAGGAAAGGGTGTGCCCGTGGGCAGGTCAGGCCGTAAGGCGTTGCGCACCTTCTTTTGATAGACCTTGATTTGGCGGCCATTCTTGAAGTTGATGAGGTCGTAGGTCTCAAGTCCGCCAGGGACCTGATCGTATTGAATGGTGACGACACGACCGAGAGAGTCCGTGATGGTTTGCGGCTTGATAGTCCCGGCAAAGGGGGTAATGGTGACGAAGTTGCCGTTACGGTCGGTAATCCTGGTTACCATACCGCCTTCAATCTTGTAAGTGACACCGCCGCGGGAGACTAACGTTCCGTCGACAAGATAGACTTCGCCGCCGGGATAGTGAGAAACAAGATACTCATCGACAATATTCTGGTTGGCGGTGAAAACCATTCCGGAGCCATCGACGGTTTTGAATACCTGGCCGCGATTGTTGGAGCCGCCGGTACAGCCGCCAGCAAAGGTGGGAAAGGGAATCGAGGTGGGATCGTAGAAAGCATGTTCGGTACCTTCGGAGTCGACAAAGACGAGGTAGGTGAAAGTGGACGAGAATGCGGGATCGTTCTGGCCGCACGTGAGGGCCCCGCCACCGGCAACGTGCTTGCGGAACATGAGCCCGGCGCCATAGCCGACCTTCTTACCCTCGTACCAGAACCGGCTATTGAGCGCCACGTTGAAGGTCTGCCGCAGAGTGTTGCCACCGCCGCCATCAGGATCCATGACCGAGGTGACTTCCACCGTTAAGGGCGGCAGACTGGCCTGGGCAAACATCGTATAGCCTGCTTCGCCCCGCCCGCCGATCTTAAGCAGCGGAAACTTGACGTTGACCTTGCCGTTGTGGACGTTGATGGACTCCCAGGAGGTGAGGTCATAAACGCCAGAAGGGGAGCCGGGCTGCAGCGCGGCGGGAGTCACGGTGTCGGACGGGTCCTGCTTAATGGTTTGCGCACTCACGCATGCGGCGAGCGAAAGGAGGGTGATCAGTTTGGCGATGCGAAGCATGGGTTCTCTCGTTTAGGGTTTCTTGGTGACGATGAGCACGGCGCGAAGGTCAGGGCGGCCGGCGATGGTGGCGATGTGCCGGCCGGGTTTGAGGTCGAAGACGGGGCGTACTTTGGCGGCCTTGCCGTCGAAGGACTTGTCACCGACGCGAAGGGCAGTCCCTTCGGTGTCCAGAAGGAGTTGGAGGTTGCCGGTGTAGGTGGTGTTGACGAGCCGAATTTCGTAAAGGCCTTCTTCGACTGTGACTTCGGCCGGGATGATGCGCTTCAGGTGCAGTTCGAGCTCGATGCGCCGGGTGGTGAGCAGCCTTTGCGCGTTGGGTCCCGCTTGGGCGAGGCCGGGCTGGGCGAGCGCTATGGTGGGGGCGCGAAGCAGGAGGAGCAGGAGAGCGCTCCGGCCGATAAGGGAAAGATTATGCCGGGCACTTGGAAATGCACTCACAGTAAAGCGGTCGGCATTTGAGCGACTCATCATAGCTTCCCTCCCGTAACCCGCAGAACCACTTCGCGCGGCCCGCCGCCCGCGTCCAGGGCGATGGATTGGCCGCGGCCTTGGGCTAGGGGTTGGCGGGAGGCGACGTCCTCGAGGTTGACGCTGGGGCCTTCAAAGACGGGGCGCAGACTGAGATAGATAGTGCCGGGCACTTGGAAATGTTCTTCCACACTGATGGCTGCGGGTTGCACGCTGCGGAAATACAGGGCAAATTTCAGTGGCTTGACGAAGCCGCGACTGCGAGTCGCCAAGCCGCCCGGTTGAAGGGCCGGCTGGCCGAAAAGAGCGAGAGCCGTGAGAACGGTTATCGAGAGTGTCTTCATAGGATGCGGGAGTCCTTTCCAGGCTCGAGAGTGTTTGCCACTTGTAAAAGACGGTGAACCGTAGGGGTCATTGATCACCTCGGATGGAAAGGCGCAGGACTTTGGGGGCTTCGCCGATTCTGGAGTCGGTGGGGTTGTCGAAGGGGCTGGCGAGGCGTTGGCCGGGAGCGCCGTGGTCGACCCGGTAGCGACCGCTGTCAAGGACGGGGGTGTAGGCGATGCCGAAGGGCACAATGACCCGGTAGACGTGGCCGTTGGGGCCTTTGATGGGCGGGTAGGC
>JAYVRS010000859.1:0-4025 GCA_043776185.1 Bryobacteraceae bacterium
GATAGGTAAGATTGCCCTGCACCAAAGACGGATTAAGCTCTTGGGCGAGCGGTTTCGTGATTGCCGGCAGAGTTGCGGTGGTTGCCAATTGCGCCATATGTCTCCCTTTCGTCCCTTCCCTGTTAAGCCTTCAACTCCGGATTCGGGTTCCGTAAGCGGGCCAGGAAGCTGGTACGGGGCTTCGTATTAATTTCCTTCAGCAGTAAGTAATCGCGGGGCTCAGCCTTGGCTTTGGCCACGGCCGTAGCCGGGTCATTGATGTTGCCAAAGATGATCGCGTCCGCCGGACAAGTCTGCTGGCAGGCGGTGAGAATCTCACCGTCGCGGATGGCGCGCCGGCCGTCGACCTTGGCCGCGATGCGCTTCTCCTGAATGCGTTGCACGCAGTAATTGCACTTTTCCATCACGCCGCGCATGCGCACGGAGACATCTGGGTTGTGCACCATTTCGCCCACCGGGGTGATCTTCTTATGCCAGTCGAGGTAGTTAAAGCGCCGCACCTTGTAGGGGCAGTTGTTGGCGCAATACCGCGTGCCGATGCAGCGGTTATAAGCCATGTCGTTCAAGCCTTCGGGCGAATGAACCGTAGCGGCCACCGGACAGACGTTTTCGCAAGGGGCGGCTTCGCACTGCTGACAGGCGATCGGCTGCAAGACGGCTTGCGGATCTTCGTCGGTGCCGGTGTAGTAGCGATCCAGGCGAATCCAGTGCATTTCGCGACCGCGGCGGACTTGATCGCGGCCGACAACCGGAATGTTGTTTTCCGCGTTGCAGGCAATCAGGCAGGCGTTGCAGCCAATGCAAAGATTGAGATCGATGGCCATGCCCCACTGGTAGCCCTTTGAATAGTCGTGGACCCCTTGGAGATCGAACATTTCGAGGTGATGATCCACTTCGGGGGCGAAGTGCGGATGAGCTTTGTACTCTTCGAGCGAGCCTTCGCGGACCACGGGGCGCATCTCGCCTTTGCGGCCCGGCATATCCGGCTCGCGCATGGAGTGATGTTCCTGGGTGATGGCGAATTCGTGGGATGCGCCGGTGACGGCGATGCTGGCGCCGCTGGCAAAAGCCCAGCCTTCGCTGGTGCGCAAAAGGCCGACATTCGAGCCCACGGCTTCGCCCACGCGGCCAATCTTGGTGCGGCCGTAACCGAGCACCAGAGCAATGGAACCCTCGGCTTGGCCGGGAGTGACTAGAGCGGGGATTTCCACTGAACGCGAGCCCAACGTGATCTTGACGATACCGCCGGTTGCGACTTTTAACTCACGGGCCATGGCCGGCGAGATGTGCGCGGCATTGTCCCAAGTGAGCTTGGTCATGGGCTCCGGCGCTTCCTGCATCCAGGCATTGTTGGCGAATCGGCCGTCCCCGACATTACCCGACAGAAACACCACCTCGACGCCTGGGAGGGCGGCGGCCGCGACTTCAGGAATCGCTTTGGCATTCACCGCCACTTTCACTTCGGGGAACAGACTCCCGGGAACCACGCCGTCGTGCAGCGACTTGCGCCAAATGCGATTGGCATCGGCGGCAGGCAACGTCGACTTCCAGTAGTTCTGCACCACGGCATAGCCCTTTTTGGCATGGCCGTCGGTGAGTTGCGCGGCGATTTCAATGGCCGAGCGCCCTTCGTAGAGCGGAGCGATTTGGGGTTGGAGAATGGTGGCGGTGCCATCGGTGGAGCGGGCATCGCTCCAAGTTTCCATCGAATGGGCGAGCGGCAAATGCCACTTGGCGGCCGCCGCAGTTTCATCCATATCGGCACCCAAATAGACCGAGGTGGCGACCTGCGAAATGGCAGCGGCGAAGTCAAGGTCAACCGGGGCCGTGTAGGCCGGATTGCCGCCCAGGATGACCAGCGTATTCACCTGGCCGGCCGCAATTTCCTTAGCCAATTCCCCAATACCTTGGGCAGGCTCGAAGACCGCTTTCGAGAACGTAACCGTCGTGCCGATATTGCCGAGCGCCTGGTTCATCAGGTAGGCCAGGGCGTGAACTTGAGGGCTCTGCATGGGGCCGGCGGTGACGATCGACTTTCCGGCATTGGCCTTCAAATCGCGCGCCACGGCGGCTAGCCATTTCTGGGTGGCGTCACCGGGCTTCAACACTTTAAGAGCGGATTTGGCACCTACCTCAACCGCCAAGTCCGAGGCCAGTTGGAGCACTTCACCCGACTTGATGCGCAAGCGGTGATCGGCCATCGCCCCGGTGATCGAGAAACGGCTCTCCACCAGATACATGCGATTCATGGAATCGCCGGGCTTCGATACCTTGCGCTTCTTCGTGAACTGCTTGGTCGCTTCGACGGTGGCCGCGTCTTCACCCATAAAGTCGTCGTCGAGCGAGACGATGACGTCAGCGCGGTCGAAGTGATAGGTGGGCTGCAGACGTTGGCCAAAGACCATCTCGGAAGCCGTGATCGCGTGTCCGCCATCGAGCGAGTCATACTCGGCCCATTTGGCTTCGGGGTATTTCTTCAGCAACTCAGTTTTGAGCGCTAGCAGGGTCGGTGACGAGGTGCGCTCGGAAAGGATCCGTAATCCAGCGCCTGAGCCAAGCGAAGCCACTTTCTCAGCGGCAAACTTATCCCACGCGGCCCAACTGGAGGCGACACCGCCCTGATGGACGCCACCGGCCCGGTCAGGATCGTAGACACTCAAGACGGAAGCTTGGGCCAGCGCCGAGGCCGCACCTTGACTATTCGGGTGCATCGGATTGCCTTCCACTTTCGTGGGGCGTCCATCATGCACTTCCACCTGTATGCCATTGGCAATGCCGCGATTCACGAAGGCCGTCGCGTAGTACATCGGCTTGCCGGGGATGATATCTTCGGCGGACTTCGAGACGGGGAGAATCTTCTCTTCGGGGCGACGGCAGGCCACCAGTCCGGCCATGCCGAACGATGCGGCCATCAGCTTGAGCATGGTGCGACGAGAATTGGGATCGAGAATCTCAGCTCCGCCGGAGAATTCGTCCTCTACCCACTGCTCGAACCCGGGCGTACCGGCGAATTCATTGAGGCTGCGCCAATACTGTTTGCCCGTAGCATTGGGCGTTTTGGAAATTTGAATCAGGTCCATGGCTTCGACGTGACCTTTCT
Organism: Bryobacteraceae bacterium; assembly: GCA_043776185.1. Lineage (GTDB taxonomy): Bacteria > Acidobacteriota > Terriglobia > Bryobacterales > Bryobacteraceae > JALHNI01. The sequence goes on from JAYVRS010000859.1 coordinate 3,101, forward strand.
AACGATGACAACCGGAACAGTTGACGGGAGGATTGATGCCTTTGGCGGCGATGACTTGGCGCCCATACTCGGCCGGGTCACCTTCGGGCTTCCAATCGAGCTTGGTAACGAACTGCACCGGTCGCAGATTAGGTGCCGGATTGCGATGACATTCCAGGCACCAGCCCATGTTGAGAGGCTTCACCTGTTTCACTTCCACCATCTGGTCGACGCGACCGTGGCAGGATACGCAACTAACGCCGACGGTGACGTGCGATTGGTGATTGAAATAGACGTAATCGGGCAGCACGTGAACATTGACCCAGGGCACCACTTTGCCCGTCTCGTAACTCTCGCGAATGGGAGCCAGCAACGCCGACTTCTCCTTCACTTTGGTGTGGCAGTTCATGCAAGTTTCGGTGGGCGGAACGGCGGCGTGAGCGGCCTTTTCCACGGTCGTGTGGCAGTAGTAGCAGTCCATCCCGAGATTACCGGCGTGAAGCTTGTGGCTATACGGTACGGGTTGGACCGGGGTGTAGCCGGTGTCCAGCACGGTGGGAGCCATGATGTAAAACGCGAACGCTACACCACTTAAGGCGGTGAGGATGAGCACCGCGCCACTCAGTCGGGTGAAAAAATCGAGTCTTTTCGGGAATATCTGGGGCATACGAGTTTCCGAACTCCGGTTGGCCAGCTGGTCTCAGCAGAAGAGACATTTCCGGCACCTACCTTAACTTTCTACCACGACAGTAGCCCGTGCAGCAAGCGCTCATTTTTTCTTGTTAGACAAGAATTGCGTAAATCTTTCTTTACCTCTTGTTCGCTGTAGTCGAATTCTACACATCAACAGCACGAGGATGGCCCCACTCCACCAACAAGATCATTATAATTAAACAGTTAGACAAATATTTTAAGGTCCTAGCCAGAACTTAAGGTCTTTCCCCTA
>JAYVRS010000860.1:0-14397 GCA_043776185.1 Bryobacteraceae bacterium
CACTTGCTGCTCGGAGCCGACCACGATGAAATTGGTACGGTCGCCGGGGGTCCCGTCTTCGCCTTGCACGCGGCGCGGGATGGAATCCAACTGAGCTTGGGTGATCTTGGTAGTTACGGTGTAGGGGGCGGCCGTGGAGATGCTGGCGGCCGTCTTCTCGATCACCACTTTGAAGGCTCCGGAGGCTTTGTCGGTGCCGACCATGTTGATTCCGACAAAAAGGCGCCCGGCCAGCCCGGCGCGCTGCTCACGGAAGGCACCGATGAGGAAGGCGCGGGCGGTATCGCGATCGCCGATGCGTCCGACGATGGCGCCGCGATTACCGTCGTTCACCGGCAGGGTGCGGATCATGTCCATCCAGCCGCGGGGGCCGCCTTCGGGGCCGTTTTCGGCTTTGGCATTGGCGAGCTTGATGGAGCCCGAGCCGGTGACCTTGACGATGTCGCCCTGGGCGAGGTCGATGCCCGTATCGACCCACTGCTTGTCGCCAGCCAAAGCGATTTCCTTGACGTTGGCATTAGGCGGAGGGGGATTGGCTGGATCCAAATCGCGACGGAAGAACTGACCCGGGAGGCCAAGCGAAACCAGGAGAAACAAGGGGAACAACTGGATCTTCATGGACTGGATCTTCATGGATTGGGAACCTCTAACTGAACTTTCTCAGGCGTAAACAGACCACTGGTGGCAGCTTGGCGAACCAGCATCTCCACTTGGGCCCACACGAAGGGGTCGGCTTCCATTTTGGCATGAGCGCCACCGAAGACGCGACGCGGCCAGCTTTCCGGTAGAGGAAACGGAAGCAGCACGGGGTATCGCATTTGGAAATTGCCGAGGACCCGCGTCTGCGAAGGGTCGGCGGCGTGAATTTTGGTTTGGCCCCGGATGGTGAAGATCTCGTGTTGGTAGAAGTTGGCGGCGGCACGGACGTTGGGAGGGATGGTGCCGTCACGCAGGCCGAAGCTATCCACCTGAACGGTGAGCAGCACGGGCAGCCCTTTCTTCTTGAGCCGCTGGGCAAGACGAACGGCCGCCCCGCCGCCCAAGCTTTGGCCGACCAGAATGATACGCGCAGCGGAGCGCTCGGCGGGTTCGAGCTTGCCGTTCCGATTGCGGTCGAACGCCCGCACGATGAGGCGGTCGGCAACGTTGGCCCGCCGATTGGCGAGCGAGTCGGCATGGAAGCCGGGGGTATCGCGCAGACGAAGCATCAGTTGCCGGACGCCACGGTTGGCGTCGTCCCAGCGCTCGAATCCTCCCAGGAAGCCGAGCACCAGGGTCTCGCCCGGCGGAATCGCGGCGGCGATGTTCAGGTCGCTCAGCTTTTGGGCATGCAAGTGAGCTCCGGCGGCGATGCCGGCCAGCAGGAGCACGCGGGTGGACAAAAGAATGGTCAACTTCAGTAGGGACGAGGGATTAGCGAACTACGTTTCTCCAATTGTAAAGCAGACACGGGTGTAGTTTTTCAAGCAGTTAACAGGAAAGCGGTGGGTAGCACCAGGAGCGAGGCGGGGCTAGGGTCTAGTACCAAGGCGCATCAAGATAGTGCTTTGGTTTGTTGTTGGCTGGGATCGCAAAAGTTAGAGTCAAAACATAAGGAATCGCTCACGAAAGGTGATTCCCAGTGACGCTCGGAGGTAGGAACAGTACAGATTGATCGCTTGGGGCGTGGGCCGGCGCGGGGATCCCGTAAAGGGCCGCCGGAAGCACCCAAGTAAAGTAAGTGAGTTTTCTTGAGCCTCGCAACGAGTCACCCGCCTCGCAGCGAACCAAAGCCGGTTGGGAGAAATTCCCAGTCGGCTATTTTTATTTTTAGACTGTTTTTTGGTCTGAAGACAGTTTTTTGGCAGAAGCACCCGGCCAGGGGACCCCGAAGGGCCCCCGAAAACCGGGCGGGCGGTACGGTTGAGGATAACCGCCGCAGTTCTTCTTGCACTTGTCGTGCCATTCGTAACTCATTGATTCATTTAAGAACCGAACTAGCGATGGGCAATCCGTCCGATCGATTCAGACAAATTGTCGCGGATGAGCAATCCAAGGGGCAATCTGGCCCGTAGAGTTGAAGAAAAGAGCCATTTCCCGTGGGAGTTCACATTCGATCCGATGTCTAGTATGCTCATTAGTCTGTCCCCTGCATGGCAGGGAGTCGAGTCCATGAGTGATCCCCGACCCGCGCTGAGCATGCGCCCAAATCCGAATCTGACCCATTTGGTCTCGGCCATGGCCGCTGGCCAGGAGTCAGCGATGGGGGAACTTTACGACTTGACCAGCGGACTGGTGCATGGTGTAGCGTTGCGCATGCTGGAAAATCCCCAGGACGCCGAAGAAGTCGTGCTCGACGTGTACATGAAAGCCTGGCGGAATGCGTCTACCTACTCGACGGAGCGTGGTAGCGTGACGGCGTGGTTGGTAATGATGGCACGGAGCGTGGCGATTGACCGGATTCGTTCGCGGAACGCGCAGCCGAAGACGTTGGAATTGACAAACTTAGATTTTCCGGAACCGGCTGGAACGTTTGCGACACCGGAACAAGCGACCCAAGAGGGGGAGCGCCGGACAAAAATTCAGTTGGCGCTTGGCGAGCTACCCAGTGAGCAACGGGAAGCCCTGATGTTGGCGTTTTTTGGCGGCCTCAGCCATGCCGAACTAGCCGAACGCCTAGGCCAACCGTTGGGCACGATTAAGACTCGCATACGCCTGGGATTGCGACGTTTGCGAAGTCTATTAGGAGAGAGTGCGGCATTCGCATGAACGAAACGAAGCCCAAACCAATCACTAGTGACGAATTAGCTGAGCAGGTGAGCTTGGCGGCGCTCGATTTTTTGAGCCCGGCAGAGATGGCGGCGCTGGCACGCAATTTCGGAGCTCTCCCGTTGGTGGCGGAAGAGCGTGACGTGGCCGCCCTGCTGGGGTCTGTAGTTCCGTTGGTAGAACCTCCACCAGGGTTGCGCGACCGCCTGATGCGCCGGGTGGCGCACTATCAGGAGTTGAAACCGGCATCCGAAGTCCGTACGTTCGACGACGGTTGGCGCACCACAGGCTTGCCTGGAATTGACTTTAAGCCGCTGTATCATGACCAGAAATCGGGAATGTTCACGCAGTTGTTGCGCATGGAGCCGGGCGCGCGTTACCCCCAGCACATGCACTATGACGATGAGCAGTGCCTCGTGTTGCAGGGCGACGTGCGATGGGGCGAGTCCCGCTACTGGCAAGGCGACTTTGTGACCATCAATGCCGGAGTGTTACATCAAACGATCGAGACAGACGCGGGCAACGTCCTGCTGATTATCAGCGGGCACAACGAGTTTGTCGAGTATCACGCCTAGCTTAGAAATCGAAGCGCAGTTGCCGACGGCTGAAGAAGAGCTTGCGCATGCGGCGGTTGGCAGCAGGAACGTGGACGGTGATGGCGCCACCCACACGACGGATAACTTCATGGGCCGCGACATGCTCCGGATCAGGATGATTGAGCGGCGGACCACCGGTGGAGACGATCCAAGATTCCATAGCCTGATTGAGCAACGTTTCGGTGCCGGGGTCGCTGCAAAGCCAGACTCCGGTCCGAAAGATCGCCTTCCGATTTCCAATGCGTGCCAGAACGCTCATTTGTCAGCTCCCATTGAAGCATATTTGCGTGCTATGTTTGGGGTTTCATGGCCGCTGATTCTCCTCCCCCCACCAACTTAGCTTCCGCCCTGCAGAACCCGTTCGAAGATCCGTTGCGATTTGAACGGCGACTCGCACCCGTCGCGCTGGTCATCTTTGGTGCCAACGGCGACCTGACGATGCGCAAGCTGCTACCGGCGCTCTATCGGCTGGCCTACGAGCGAAGACTTCCGTCGGGCTTCGCCGTCATTGGCAACTCACGCACCGCGTTGACTGACGATGCGTTCCGTCAAAAGATGTACGAGAGCGTGAAGCAGTTTCTCGAAGACAGCGTCTTCGACGAGGACCTTTGGAAAGAGTTCGCCCGCAAGCTGCATTACATCGCTGGAGATGTGAACGACCCGGCTTGTTACGTCGCGATCAAGGAGAAGCTGGCGGAGGTGGAGACGGAGCATGCGACGGGCGGCAATATTCTCTATTATCTTTCCACGCAGCCGAGTTACTACGCGCCGGTGATCGAACAACTCGGAGCCGCCGGCTTGGCGCCGAAGTCGGCGAACCCGATCGGAACCGGCTACCGGCGTCTGGTGATCGAGAAGCCCTTCGGGCATGACCTGGAGACGGCGCGCACTTTGAATGAAGTGGTGCAGCGGGTATTCCCGGAACACGACGTCTACCGCATCGATCACTACCTGGGCAAGGAGACCGTGCAGAACGTCTTCGCCTTCCGCTTTGGCAACGGCATTTTTGAACCGCTCTGGGATCGCCGCTATGTGAATCACGTGCAAATCACCGCCGCCGAGTCGATTGGCGTAGGCGGCCGGGGCGCGTTCTACCAGGAGACCGGTGCGCTGCGCGACATGATTCAGGGCCATCTGCTGCAGATCATGGCGACGGTGGCCATGGAGCCCTCGGCGGTCTTCGAGCCTGACGCGGTGCGTGACGAGCGGGCCAAGCTGCTGCGCTCCATCCGGATCATGAAGGACAGTGAGGTGCTGGAGAACGCCGTACCGGGCCAGTACGGCCCATCGCGCATTGGTGGCGAGGACATCAAGGGCTTCCGGCAGGAGGACAAAGTGAGCCCCGACGCCCAGACGGATACCTTCGCTTCGGCCACCTTCTTTGTGGACAACTGGCGTTGGGCCGGAGTGCCCTTCTACATCCGCAGCGGCAAACGGTTGCCGAAGCGCGTCACGGAGATCGCCATTCAGTTCAACGAGGCGCCGCACTCGGTGTTCAGCGGCGAACCGTTGGGTTCGTTCGGTGGACGGCCTAACATGCTGATCCTGCGCATTCAACCCGAGGAAGGCATTTCCTTGCGCTTCCTTTCGAAGCAGCCCGGGACCGGCATGCGCCTGCGGCCCGTCTCGATGGACTTCAACTACGGCACCAGTTTTGGCGCGCGCACGCCGACCGCCTATGAGACTTTGCTGGTGGATGTGATGGCCGGCGACTCGACGCTCTACACACGGCAGGACATGGTGGAGGCCAGTTGGAAGGTGGTGCAGCCGATCATGAACGTGTGGGGCAATACGAAGTTCGATTTCCCGAATTACGATGCCGGTAGTTGGGGTCCGCAGGCCGCCGAGGACATGTTGGGCATTCATGGCCATCAGTGGAGGACGCCGTAGTGTCGACCACCTTGCAAGCCGACAAGCTACTCCACGAGTTGGCCAACGTTTGGGAAGAACTGGGCAAACAGGGCGTGGAGGACAAGAGCGGCGGCGTGCTGCGGGCGTGCGCCATGAACCTGCTGGTGTGCGTCGAGGGCGACGTGGACGTGGGCGAAACGATTGCCGACTTGATGCACGAATTCCCGAGCCGGGTGATCGTTTTACGCGTGAAGAAGACTGCGACGCCGACGCTCGAAGGCCGCGCGATCGCGCAATGCTGGATGCCGTTCGGACGCCGTCAGCAGATCTGCGCGGAGCAAATCGAAATTGTCGCGAGCCCCGATACTTTGCGCGACACGCCGAGTGTGATTCGCGGACTTTGGGCCTCGGAGCTGCCGGTGGTGATGTGGTTCCGCCATGCCGGTTTGCTGCGTTACGAAGAGTTTGCCGCCTTGCTGCCGATGGCGCATAAAGTGATCGTCGACAGCCGCGACGCGGAAGATCCGGAGTGGACGATCAAGGAATTGCAAGCCCTGCAAAAGGCGGGGCACGGCGTAGGTGACTTGGCGTGGGCGCGCATTACGCGTTGGCGGGAAAGCGTCGCCCAGATGTTCGACCATCCGGCATGTTCCGCCAAGGCCGGCGCGATCCAAAGCATTACGGTGACGCACGCCACCCTGTCGGCGCCCACCACGGTGCGCTATCTGGCCGAGTGGGTCGCTTCCGCCTTGGGGCACGAGGTGGCGATCACCTATCAGCGGCTCAGTGTCGCGAAGGCGTGGGAGATCCATTCGCTGGAGTTGCGCGGCGAAGGATTCCTGGCGACCATTGTCCGCAAGGATGCCAGCCAAGTGGAAATCCGATGGGATGGCTTTACGGGCGCCTTGATGTTCCCGAAGTTGACGCCGTCCACCCTGTTGCTGGAGGAGTTTGAAGTGCTGGATCGTGATCCGATTTTTGAAAGAGTCCTTGCGCGGCTATGAGTGTGAATTGGTATGCGTACTCCACGCCGGACGATGCGGCGGCGCACTGCGCCCAGCGGGTTCTGCGGGAGATGGAGACGGCTCTCGACGCCAAGCGGCCGGTGTCGTTCGCCGTATCGGGCGGCACCACGCCCCGGTTGATGTTCGGCCATCTGGCGCGCACGCGCTTCGATTGGCGGCAGGTGCATCTGTTCTTTGTGGATGAGCGCTGTGTCGCGCCGGACGACGCCGAGAGTAATTACATCATGTGCGAAGAGAGCTTCATCAAGCCGGCACACTTTCCGATAGGCCACGTCCACCGCATCAAAGGTGAGCTACGCCCCGATGACGCGGCTCGCATCTACGCCGAAGACATCACCGAGTTCTTTGAGCTCGCGCCGGGCGAGTTGCCCGCCTTCGACGTCATCCATCGCGGCATGGGAGCCGACGCCCACACGGCCAGCCTGTTTCCGGGCGAACCGCTCATTGACGACCGCGAAGGCATCTGCGCGGCCGTATGGGTGCCCAAGCTCGAGAAGTACCGCATCACGCTGCTGCCGGGCGTCCTGCTGCATGCACGGCACACCGTAGTACTGGCGGCCGGCGCGGACAAAGCCGACCCGCTCTACGACGTCTTCAACGCCGAACATGAGCCCTTGAAGTATCCTTCGCAGATCGACACGCCGCATGGCCGCAACGTGGCCTGGTATCTGGACAGCAAAGCCGCGGCCAGGCTGGACTAAATGAGAATCGCCCTGCTGTGGTGCCTCGCCGGTGGGTCCCTCGCGGCGCAGGTGACGCTTGAGTATATTGCGCATGCCAGTTTCGTGCTGGAGGCCACCAATGGGCAGCGGCTCGTCATTGACCCGTATAACAGCGAGCGCTGGCTGGGCTACACGTTCCCCGAGAGTACCGTGGCCGACTTCGTGCTCGTGACGCACGCGCACTATGACCACGACGCCAGTTATTACTTTCGCGCGCCGGTGATCCGCGAAGCAGGCGAATTTACCTTGGGTCCGTTTCGCGTCACGGGAATCGCCACCAAACACGCGGCCGGATTTGGCACCGAGTTTGGGTACAAGAGCACCGTGTTTGTGGTGGAGACCGGCGGCATTCGCGTAGCCCATTTTGGCGATGCCGGGCCGCTTGATGCCGAGCAGTTGAAACGGATCGGGCGCGTGGATGTGGTCCTCCTGCCGATCGATGGTGAGGACCACATCCTGAAGCCCGCGCAGATCGACGAGATCCGGCGGCAGTTGAAACCCGCCATCGTGGTGCCGATGCATTATCAGATTCCCGAGTTATCGGATCTACCGGCGTCGCTAGGCCCCATCGAGCCGTGGCTGGCGAAACAGCAGAACGTCTTGCGCTTACGAACGAATCGGTGGCCGATCGGCGTCAGAGACCTACGCCCTCTCGGACAAGTGTGGGCCTTTCCCCCTTCGCCCGAAGTGCGGCCGTGGCCGGTACGATGGCAGCAGGCTTGGGAACGCCGCAATCAGGCCATGGAGCTTCGCGGGCGCGATCGTGCGGAAGCGCTGCGGTTACTTGAGAGCGCGCACGGACTGGCTCCCGAGGTGAGCGTGATTGCGTTCGACTACGCGTCGATGCTGCCAGCGTCGCGCGCCATCGAAGTATTGACGCGGGCCTTGTCCGCCGGTGGGCGGCATGACTGGGAATACACGGAACGCTCGCATCTGTTGCTGGCCGAGTTACTGGCCGCCCAAGGCCGCGGCATAGAAGCGGCCGAGCACTGCCAGTTAGTGCTCGCTTCCACCGAGCGTCTCGACCTGCGTCGGAGAGCGACCGCGCTGGCCGCCAAGTTTCTGCGCGAATAAACGCTATCATCGACTTCGTGACTTCTACCGATCATTCGTTCTTCGGTCATCCCCGTGGGCTGGCCACGCTCTTCTTCATCGAGATGTGGGAGCGTTTCAGCTATTACGGCATGCGGGCGATTCTGATCCTGTACCTCACCGCCGCGGTAGACGTGGGCGGCTTGAACCTCAACGTCGCCACGGCCGGGGCCATCTATGGCATCTTCACCAGTTGCGCCTACTTGACGAGTCTCGCTGGCGGCTGGGTGGCGGACCGCTTCCTGGGCCAACGCAAAGCGATCATGTTGGGCGGCCTGCTGATTGCCGTGGGTAACTTCGGCATGATGGTGCCCGGCCTAGTATGGACCATCCTATCCTTGACGCTCATCGCCTGGGGCACCGGTTTCCTGAAGACCAACTGCACTACCTTGGTCGGCGCACTCTATCCCGAAGGCGACAAGCGACGCGACGCCGGATTCTCGATCTATTACATGGGCATCAATTTGGGTGCCATGGTGGGGCCGCTGGTCTGCGGCTTGCTCGGTCAAAGATACAACTACTTCTGGGCCTTCCTGAGTGCCGGGCTGTTTATGCTGGCGGGCTTGGTTCAGTTCAGTGTCACCGGCGCCTACTTGGGTAACAAGGGCTTAGCCCCCACCGTGCCCACCACGGCGCAGGATTGGAAGCAACTGCGCTGGGCTGGGCTTTCGCTGGCGGCCTTAGTGGGCCTGGTCGCCTTAGCCCGCCCCAGCATCAGCCTATTTGCCGATGGTTTCGGACTGTTGCTGCTTCTAGCCACCATCGTCATCTTCACGTCGCTCATCTTCTTCAGCGATCTCACCACGGTAGAGAAGCGCCGCATCCAACTCATCTTTGTACTCTTCTGCGCGTCATGCCTCTTCTGGTCAAGCTTTGAGCAAGCCGGTTCCACGCTGAATCTGTTCGCCGATCGCAGTTCCGACAATCGCGTCTTCGGGCTCGCCTTTCCTTCCAGTTTTTACCAGGCGCTGAATTCGCTCTTCCTGCTAGGAATGGCGCCTCTGTTTACGTGGCTCTGGCTAAGACTGGGTGACAAAGAACCCTCGCTGCCGGCTAAGTTCGGTTTGGGTTTGCTGCTAGTGGCGGCGGGTTTTGTGCTGATGGCTTTCGCCGCGTCGGCGGCCGGGGCGACGGGTAAGGTAGGTCCCGAGTGGCTGACGTTCTGTTACTTCCTGCACTCGGCGGCCGAACTCTGTTTGAGCCCGGTAGGTTTGAGCGCGATGACTAAGTTGGCCCCGGTGCGCATCGGAGGCTTCATCATGGGTGTCTGGTTCCTGTCCATCGGGGTGGGTAACTTCATGGGCGGGCGCGTAGCCTCATTTTACGAGGCCTTTCCCCTGCCCCAGCTGTTCGGTCTGGTGGCCGCCTTCGGCATCGTCTTCGGCCTGATCCTGTTAGTGGTGGCTAAGCCCGTGGCGCGTTTGATGGGCGCGGCCAAATAGGTGGCTAACCCCTGGCTAACCCCGCTGCCAGTCCGTAAAGCGACCGCCCTCGGCGGCTAACTTCGCCAGCAACGGTGCCGGCGTCCAACCGAACTTAGTCATGCGCTCCGCCACTTTGGCCAGCCCTACCGTGTCGGCGTAGAACATCGGCCCACCACGCCAGGCCGGGAAGCCGTAGCCCATCACGTAAATCATGTCGATGTCTACCGAGCGCAGCGCGAACCCTTCTTCCAAAATGCGCGCACCTTCATTTACCAAAGCGTAGATGGTGCGAGTGACGATTTCTTCGGCCGAGATACCGCGCACGGTAATGCCGGCCTCGCGGCGTACTTCTTCAATCAGCTTATTCACGAAATGATCCGGTTGCGGCCGGCGCGCGGCATCGTAGGTGTACCAACCGCGGCCCGTCTTCTGGCCATAGCGGCCATCGGCCACCAGGCGATCTTCAATCACCGGCTGACGCACGCCCACAAACTGCGCGGGATTCTCCTGGCGCACGCGCCAGCCGACATCTAAGCCCGCTAAGTCGCCCGTCGCCAGCGGCCCCATGGCCATCCCGAAGTTATAGAGCGCGGCGTCCACTTGTTGCGGCGTGGCACCCTCCTGAACGAGAAACTCCGCTTCCCGGCGATAGGGGCCAAACATGCGGTTGCCGACGAAGCCAAAACAATTGCCCACCATGACCCCGGTCTTCTTGAGTTGTTTCGATAGCGCCATAGCCGTGGCTTGCACGGTGGGGAGAGTCTTCGAGCCGCGCACGATTTCGAGTAAGCGCATCACGTTAGCCGGGCTAAAGAAATGGGTGCCGATTACCCACTCAGGCCGCTGGGTCGCCGACGCAATCGCATCCAGATCGAGCGTGGAAGTATTCGAAGCCAAGATACAGCCGGGCCGCGCGACGGCATCGATTTCGGCAAAGACACTTTGCTTGAGCGCCATATTCTCGAAGACGGCCTCGGTGATGAGGTCCACCTCGCCAAAGCCCTCGTAAGTGAGGGTGCCGCTGATGCGGCCCAGACGTTGCTCCATGTCGGCCTCGGTCAAACGGCCTTTCTGGACAGTGGAGGCGTAATTCTTACGGATGGTGGCCAAGCCGCGTTCCAGCGCCTCGGGGGTGGTCTCCTTGAGTAACACCGGAAGGCCGGCGTTGGCATAGACCATGGCGATGCCGGCACCCATGGTGCCCGCCCCGACCACCGCCACCGACTTGATTGGCAATATTGGCGTGTCCTTATCCAAACCCGGAATCTTCGAGACGGCCCGCTCACCGAAAAAACTATGGATCATGCCCTTGCTTTGATCGGAGAAAAGGCATTGTTTGAAATACTCGGCCTCATGCTCGCAGCCCTGGGCGAAGTCATAGAAGAGAGTAGCCTCGATCGCATCGATCGCCCGCGTCTCGGCCAGCAAACTCCGGCCGCGTTTCTCTAACTTCGCGCGCGCCTCAGCAATGGCTCCGTTGTCGACTAACTTCTCGGCGCGGTCGCGCACCTTGGTGAATTCCTGGCCTAGTTTGTCGCGAGCGAAGGCGACGGCACCCGTCAGCAGGTCGCCCATGATGACATCGTCCAGGATGCCGCAGTCGAGGGCGGCGAGGGCCGAAATGGGCGCGCCATAAACGCACATCTCGAGCGCCATGGGCAATCCGGCTAAGCGCGGTAACCGTTGCGTGCCGGCGGCGCCCGGAATGATGCCTAACTTCACTTCCGGCTGTCCCACCTGCGCCGAGGCCACCGCCACGCGATAGTGGCCGGCCATCGCCGTCTCCAGCCCTCCCCCGAGCGCCGTGCCGTGGATGGCCATCGTCACGGGCTTGGCCGAATCCTCAATAATTAGGCAGACCTCGGCTAAGCCAGTCGCCGCTGTTTTCTGTCCACTGGTAATCTTGCCAAATTCTTTGATATCGGCGCCAGCAATAAACGTACGGCCCCCACCGATCAGAACGATGGCCGTAATGGCAGGGTCCGCATTGAACTCGCCAATCGCGGCGGCAATGCCTTCCGGAACTCCGGGACTGAGGGCATTCACCGGCGGATTGTTGATCGTTATGATGCCAATTTCGCCATCACGGCTGCGGATAATAAGGTCGCTCATCAACAAGAGCGTAGCATGGGGCGTTTTCTCGGTGATGGCGGTACTTGTGGTACTCGTGAAATGTGCCGCCCGCTAAGGAATCATTATTCGTCTACGGAACGCTTCGACGCGGCTCAACGCGCGGCGGATATGCCGCCCGCTTAGAGGCCGAGGCCGCTTGGCTCGGCGCGGCCCAGGTCCGAGGCAGCCTCTATCAGGTGAATCCGGATTATCCCGGTCTGGCGGAGCCCCAAAGTGAGAATGACTGGGTAACTGGGGAAGTATGGGAGTTCGCTAACCCCGCGCTGTGGGCGGCCCTCGATCAGTATGAGGGAGCCGAGTATGTGCGGGTCCGCCGGCCGGTCACTATGGCCAATGGCGAGCCACGAGAGGCTTGGGTGTATCTCTACGCTTCCAAAATCACGAACGCGATGGCCATCGTGGCGGTGTGACTGAGTGACAGGTGGATATGGCGCACCCCGAGCCCACTAGCGTGCTCTGCGGCCTTGCCATGCAGCAGGAGCGTGGGGCGCCCCGAAGGTAGGTTGGTTACTTCCAGATCATGCCAGCGAATACCGCCGCTCCAGCCCGTCCCTAACGCTTTCATTCCGGCTTCCTTAGCCGCAAAGCGGGCGGCGTAACGTTCAAAATGGTTGGCCTTGCCAGTGACATAGGCAATCTCGCCGGCGGTATAGATACGTTCGAGGAAACGAGCACCAAAACGGGCGATGGATAGTTCAATGCGATCCACTTCGGCCAGATCGGTACCCATGCCAACGATCTTGGCTGCTAAGTGGTTTGGGAGGTGGTCCATGGGGAGGCAAAAACAGAAAAGGCCGTGCATGGGAATGCACGGCCTTTCTAACGGACAAATTTACTTCGGGTTGTTCTTACGGAATTCTTCCCAACGACGCTTCTGCGCGGCGGCGATCGCCTTGCGAGCAGCGGGGCTGAGTTTACGGCGGCCGGCCTTGCCAGTCTTCGCCGCAGGTGCCGCGGCGGGTGCCGCTGCTACAGCGGCTACCTTGGCGACCGGAGCAACGGTCTTCTTCTTATTTTTGCTGCCTGGCTTGCGGCCACGGCGCTTGGGCGCATTCGGGTCTGGGGCGGCGGCCGGAGCCGCACCCGCAGATTCGGGTTCACCGGCAATCGCCTCGCGAACGGTAGCGATCTGCGCATCCAAGCGCTGCCGAGACATCTGTAAGCCTTCTAGCAAAGCGCTGAGAAGCGCCGCATCTGTTGGCAATCCTGCATATTTAGCCATAATTTTATTCTCCATCAACTCAATTTCTCTCGCCAAGTACCGGAACCGCTTCCTGCCGGTTAAAGTTTCGGAACTTGTTTTCGGACCAGGCGAGAATTAATTGGAGTGTATCAAAATAACTTCGCCGCGTCATAGATAAAAGTAACCGGCCCATCATTGATCAAATGGACTTTCATTTCGGCTTGGAATACACCCGTCGCCACGGGCACTCCGCTGGCGGCCAATTGCCTCACGAAATACTCGTAAAGGGCCCGCGCCGTTTCGGGGGGCGCCGCCCGATCAAAGCTTGGCCGGCGCCCCTTGCGGACATCGCCGTAGAGAGTAAATTGGGAGACCACTAAGACGCCGCCTCGGGCGTCCTGGATGCTGAGATTCATCTTGCCCTGTTCGTCGTTAAATACCCGCAAGCTGAGGGTTTTATTGACCAAATAATCAGCATCTTTCTCCGAATCGCCCGCCCCCACGGCGAGCAGCAGTAAGAAACCCCGGCCGATGGCGCCCGGCACTTGGCCGTCTACCTCCACGCGCGCTTCAACCACCCGTTGCAGAACGATACGCATCTAATGGCGACCGCTTTTTTCCAGCTCCGTCCTCATCCATTCGGTGAGTGACCGCAGGCTGCCTAATTGCTCAATCGAGACGATCATCTTGCGCCGCCAGTTGGGATACTCAGCGGTGCTGCCGGGTAGATTCTGCTGATGCTCTTCCCCAGTAAGTTCTTCCTGATTGAGGATAAAGACGGCAGATTTCGCCGATGCCAGGAAGAGAAATACGCGTTTGACTAACAGTTTGTAGTCCGGGGGCGCGGCGGTATCGTCAAGGGCTTCACGCAGTTGCGCCAGGGCCTCGCGCCGTTCGCGCCATTGGCGGTCATAGGATACTTCATCGGGCAACAAGCCGGCAGCCCGGCGAGCCTCAATGTCCGCACCGGTTTGGAAGCCGGCTAGCGTCGGCAAGTCATGCGTGGTGACGGAGGCCGCGGCCAAGGATGGATAGTTCTCCGGCCGGCGGAATTGGTCACCCTCGCGTTCAAAAATCAAAAGCCGGTAACCGAGAATCCCAAATCGATCCAGCAGTTCTCGCATCATTGGGGTCACTGTGCCTAAGTCCTCGCCGATCACGAGGAACTGCTGACGGACGCTTTCAAGGGCGATGATGCGCAGCAGGGCCGGCGCGTCGTTACGGACATAGGCGCCTTGACGCGCCGAGAATTGACCGGGTATCCAATAAAGACGGAAGAATCGCATCACGTGGTCAAATCGTAAGGCTCCGCCAGACTGCGCATTGGCCCCAATCAAATCGCGAAAAGAGGCATAGCCATTTTCGTCGGCGTAAGTGGGGCTGGGTGGCGGAAACGCCCAATCTTGTCCCTCGGGAGAAAAGCCATCAGGCGGTGAACCCACTCGCACGCCCGCCGCAAAAGCCCCCGGCTCATACCAAACATCGAAACCATAACGATCGCTGGCGAGCGCCAAGTCATGATACAAACCCAGGCTCATCCCGGCGGCGCGCAGTTGCCGCTGCACGTCGTCCAGTTGTTGCTCCAGCACCCATTGCAAATAGATGTGAAAGCGAATTGATCGC
>JAYVRS010000861.1:0-4018 GCA_043776185.1 Bryobacteraceae bacterium
CGTGAATCTTGCGCAGGAATTCGTCAGAAGGGGCGGCGAGCGTCTCCATCCAGGAGAGGTAGCGGGCGGCGGCGGTGGTCCAACTGACCAGTTGCTGGTCGAGCTTGGCCACCCAGTAGGCGTGTTCGCCGCCGGTGGTGGTTTGCCAGCGAAAAGCGGCGCTGAGTTGCTGAACGGGGTGAGCGGCTTGGCCCAGGCGGGCCATGAGTTCGTGGCCGCGGGCACCGTGGCGGAAAAGACGCCGCAAGGCGCGCACGGGCTGGCGGAGCGAGGGGTCGCGCCCGCCGAGTTCGGCCAGCACGGAGAGCGTGTCGGCGAGGCCCCGCAGGCTGGCGGCACCCGGCACGGGCGAATCGGGAAGGTCCAGCAAGCCCCGTTCCAGCACCCAGAAAGCGGCCAGCAAGTTCCCGCTATCGACGGTGGAAACGTAGCGGGGTGCCAGCGGCTCCAGGGATTGCGTATCGTACCAATTGAGCCAATGGCCTTCGTAGCGTTCGAGACGCTGCATGGTGTCAAGGCTCGAGCCGCAGCGCACGAGGAATTCGTCGGGCGTCAGGTAGCCGAAATCGACCGCGGCGAGGCTCGACGTCAGCCACAGGCCCATATTGGTGGGCGACGTGCGGTTGGCCACTTCCACGCGCAACGCCAGTTGGGAATTATCCGGCGGCAGCCAGTTGGTGCCCGCGTTGACGTGATCGTCGAAATAGCGCCAAATGAGCCGTGACATGCGGCGCAAAAAGGAGGTTTGCGCATGGCTCAAGGGACGCTGGCGTCCATCGGCAATGGGGACGCTCAACCAGCGCATGATCAGCGGGGCGACGAGCCACACGCCGAGGAACAGCACGGCTGGCCAGAGCGCATCGCGAGCCGCCAACAGCACCATCAGCAGCATCGAAACGGAGCTGATCGCCATCAGGTGTAACAAAGTACGGCTGAAGTGGCGCGGCATGGCCGAAGCGGCCATCTCCGCCGTCTGCCATTGCAACAGCAGTCGCTGACTGAACAGCTTGCGGTACAAAACGCGGCCGATCGCGTCGAGCGCGAGCCACGCCTGATGCGGCAAGAAGGCCATCATCACCAGCATGCGCAGCGCCTCTTCCGTCACCCGGCTCCAACCGTAAACTTCGCCGCTGAGACGCCGGATCACTCGATCCGCTAAACCGGCCAGCGCCGGCACGCCCAACGCCACGGCCAGGATCAGACTCCAAACGCCCGGCGCGGGCGAAATCAGCCAGCCGAAAAGCAGGAAAAGAATGGACGCGGCCGGCACTAGGCTGCGACGTAAGTTGTCGAAGATTCTCCAGCGGTCCAGCCACGGCAAGGGGTTCGGTTCAAAGCCCCCTTGAGCGGCGCGGACGCGCGGCAACATCCAGCGGGCGATCTGCCAATCGCCACGGATCCAGCGATGTTGCCGTTGGCTGAAGCTCGCGTAGTCGAGCGGCATGCCTTCGAAGAGTTCAACATCGCCGGCGAAAGCGACCCCCACGTGGGCGCCCTCAATCAGGTCATGGCTGAGCAAAGTGGCCGGCGGAAAGCGATCGCCCAAAATCTGGTGAAAGGCCCGGACATCGTAGATGGCTTTGCCGTGAAAGATGCCCTCGCCGGCGAGGTCCTGATAGACGTCGCTCACGGCTTGGCAGTAAGGATCGGTGCCATGGGCGTCAGAGAGGATGCGGGTGAACCGGGTGGAGGTAGCGTTGGGCAACGAGATGCTGACGCGCGGCTGAATGATGCTGTAGCCCCGGCGGCGATGACGGCCATCAGCGGTTAGTTCCACCTGGTTGAGGGGATGAGCGATGGTGCCAACGAGCTTTCGCGCGGTGCCGGCGGGGAGTTGCGTGTCGGCATCTAAAGTGATGACGAAGGAGATGGCTACCGGCAACGAGCCTACCGAGACAATCGAGTTGCTGCCGCCACAGAGGTAGTCGTTCAGCTCTTCAATCTTGCCGCGCTTACGTTCGCGGCCGATCCAGCGTTGTTCTGTCTCTGACCACATGCGCGCCCGGTGAAAATGGAGAAACTTCGGCCCATGGCGCTCGTTGAGCGACTCGATCCCCTGTCGAGCCAGGCCGACGAGAGAGTCGTCGCCGGCGATCACCGGCTCCGTGGCGTCGGTAAAGTCCGAGAAGAGCGAAAAATAGACATTCGGCTCGGGGTTGGCCAGAAAGCGGATCTCGAGTTTCTCAATCTCCTGCCGCACGACGTCCTCATTTGAGAGCATCATGGGCACCACCACCAACGTCGCTTGTTCGACGGGGATGCCGTCCTCAAAAGCCAAGCGCGGCAGACGGGTGGGAGGGAGCAGCGCGACCAGTAGCGCGTTGACGATTTGCAGGGCCAGCTCACTGAGCGGAAAAAGGGCCAGCAGCGCAAAGATCGCCAGACGGCTCTCGCTGCGGACCCCATTCTCCCAGGCCAACGCGATGGCGACCGTGGCGAAAGCGGCAGTAAGGCTCATGACAAGCCCAAGGTAGGTGAACGTGGGGTGACGGCGCACGGCCCGCAACAAGCGCAGGCGGGCGGGGGTGCCATTGCCGCAGCGCTGTTCGAGTGTCGGCCGTCCGTCGGCCAGTAGATAGTAGGAGGTTTGCCGTTCCAGCGGAATGCTGGAGGCGTTCGCCAACTCGACTGCCAAATGGGCTACCTCGATTTGACCCTTCTGGCTATGGCGCGACACCTCTTCCACGGCGCGCCGGCAGCGATCGCGCGTATGGAAGTCTTGCTGGGCGTGGGTGCCGGACGGATCTCCGCGTAGGATCGCCTCCACTGGCGACACCGCCTCAAAGACGACCTTAAAGTCGATTCGCGAGAGTTCGCGCAGACTGGTGACATCGTTCGCAATGGAAACCCGGTCAGCGGCTTCGCGATGCTGCTCGCTCCGCACCAGGTCGGCTAACGATTCCCCCGCGCGCTCCTCGGCCCAGCGTTGCACCGGACCGAGGGCGTCGTCCTCGCCCATCAGTTGTTCGCCCAGAAATGCCAGAAAATGGCAGTCGCCGGCGTAGGGCAGCCTGGATAACTCGGCGAGAAATTGGTCAAGCGTACCGGCGTCAATGCGGCCCGCGCCTACCAGACGATTGCCCCAAAGATAAGAGGCTTCGCGCAGGTCCTGATCGTGCCCAACCCCGACGGCCAGCCGCGCCAGTTCCTCAAGCAAGGCCATGCGCAGCATCAGGGGGAAGGCCCAAAGTTCGGCGATATCGAGGGGGTACTTCGCTTGATAGGCCTCGAGGCACGCCGTCAACTTGTTCTGCGTGATAATGCAGCCCGTATGGCGGACGATCTCCACCGCCAAGTCGTAAATGCGCAGCTCGCCGGGCCGCAGCACCAGCGCGGGAAGAATGCGCGTATAGTGCCGCGGCAGATTGGCCCGCACCTCGGCGAAGTGGCTCTCAAAAATGTGGGTATTGTCGATCAGCCAAGCGGATGAAGCCGTCAGCGAGTGCCCGAGACGCGACGCGTCGATTAGGCCATTGCGCACTTGCGCCAGGAGTTGCTCCACACAGATGGCGCGCTTGAGGATCTCGGGTTTGGCCGTGTACAGGCCTCGTTGGCCATGTTCGTCGCCCAATCCCTCAACCGCCAGCACCAAACTGTCTTCGCTTAGAGGATCGAAAGGTTCCCGCCGCCGGTCAATTGCCGTCCAAACGGAGGGTAATACGAAAACGGCCGGCGTGCTCTCCTGCCGCAGACACTCCACAATGTCTTTGGTCGGCAAGCGGCCGGCGGGGATGGCCAGCAGACGTTCACCGGGCAACAGGAAACGGGAATAGTCAGGAAAAAACGAAGCCGGGGTGGATTTCCCCGGCTCCGTCGGTAGGATCATCTGGCAGAGGTTCGCGCCTGCAGTACGGAGCCGCTCCATTGCGGCTTCCGCCTCCTCCGGGCCGGAACTATAGATGGCCAGAACGATGCGACCTAAATTGTCGGGAGCGGTTTGACGAAGAATAATCTGGTTGATGGTGCGTGCGCCGATCACGCGCGGCGGCCTGCCGCCTTGGACAGCCAAGCGGCTATG
>JAYVRS010000862.1:0-4012 GCA_043776185.1 Bryobacteraceae bacterium
CCAGTCCGCTCTCTGACTCCGCCTTCGAGGGCAAGCGGCTCAGGGCCGCCAGATACAATTCTTCCACCATCGCCGCATCCGAACGGCCGCTCAACACTAACTTGGCCACTCGCCCCTTCGGATCAGCCACGGCGTCGGAAATTGTCGCGCCATTCACTAAGTTCAGCGCCTGCGGCAGGCTCAAGTCCGTCCGCCGCTCGCATTCACAAGCCGTCTCGCGCGTCGGCCGCCCGAATAAGTCCAAAAACCCTTCTTTACCCACATGCGGATCAGGCAATTGCGAAGCCAGCGTATCCTCCGGCACCTCCGGAAAATTCGGCCGAGCCCCCGTCGCCTGCGCCACCGCATCCATCAACTGCTCCGCCCCTAGCCTCCGCGGCGTCATATGCGAGAAATTCGTCGAGTCGCCCGCATTCCACTCGTTCGTCACAATCGACGCTTGATAGGCTCGCGAATTCACCATTGTTCGCATCAGATAGCGTAAGTCAAAACTGTGCGCGATAAAGTCCTTGGTCAAGGCGTCCAGCAATGCCGCATTCACGGGTGGATTCGACGCCCGCATGTCATCTACCGGATCGATAATCCCTCGGCCAAAAAAGTAACTCCACACGCGATTCACGGTCGACTTCGCAAACATCGGATTCTCACGCGATGTCAGCCAATTCGCAAACGCTTCCCGCCGCTTCCTCGCATCGAAATCGTGGGCCGGCAACAGCGGCGCTCCCGCCGCCGCCACCAGGTATTTCGGCATCATCACCCGGCTATCCTTCGGGTGTTTCATCTCGAAATCCGCCCGTTGGTTGTAAATAATCTCTTCACCAACCTCGTAACCCGGACGCACGCCGACCCCCGAGAAGAACGCCGCCATCTCGTAATATTGATTCTGCGTCCACTTCTCAAACGGGTGATCATGGCATTGCGCGCACACCATCCGCGTCCCCATAAAGACCTGCGTAGTCTTCTCCATCGTCGCCTTGGCGTCACGCGTCGTCCGGTAGAAATTCGCCTCCGGGGACTCGTAGCTCGATCCGCTCGACGTAATCAGCTCCCGCACCCATCCGTCATAAGGCTTGTTCGCCGCCAGCGATTCGTGAATCCACTCCCGAAATCCGTAAGTGCCTTTCTCGCCAAGAAACTTGCGGCTCGATTGGAGTAAGTCCCCCCACTTCATCGTCCACTCATCCACATAAGACGGCCGCGCCATCAATTGATCGATCTTCTTCGACCGTTTCAGTTTCCCCGGCGTAGTATCCGACACAAAGGTCCGCACCTCGTCTGGTGCCGGCAGCTGCCCCGTCAAATCCAGCGATACCCGCCGCAGGAAAGCCGCATCGTCCACCAGCCCCGACGGCTGGATTTTCATTTTCTGTAACTTGGCATCAATCAATTGATCAATGTAGTTGTGCTGCGCCAGCGGCTTCCAAGCGAAACCCGGTTTCGGGTTCAATACGGCCACCGGAATCGTCGCGTACTTCCCGGCGTACCGAATCAGTAGTGTCGCCTCGCCGGTGCGTTCCCCCGCCACCGTAGCCTGCACCGCGTCGATCCGCGCTACGTCCGGCGTATTCGACTCAATCGTCGCCTCGCGAGTCACGTTGCGGGTCGTGCCATCCAAGTAAGTCGCCATCACCTTCAAAGCCAGCTTCTCCCCCGGCTTCGCCATCGCAATATCCAGAGGCTCCACGGCCAATGCCGACACGACATCCTTCAGCGGATCGCCAAACGGCACTCCTTGCGCAATCCAATTGAAAATCGTCTTGTAGTAAGTCGACGTCTGTTCAAATCGCTGCCCGCCCCCGTGCGGAATCTCCTGCGTCGGCTTCGCCAGCATCAGACTCTTGCCCGGCTCCGCCCGATTGAATCGCCGTCCCGACAAGTCGTAAAGCAACGCCTCATAATCGAACTGCGGATCGTACCCCCGCAGCGATAGCTTGAAACCGTTCTTCCCCTTCGCCGCCCCATGGCAAGGCCCCGAAGTGCAGCCCGCTTTGTTCAAGATGGGCGCGACGTCTTTTAAGTAACTCTCGGCCATCAAACACGCCACCAGCGCATTACTGAGCAGGAATAGTTTCACTTGCGGGTACCTCCTTCACTTCTACTTGAATGGGACGCGCCGGAATTTCCTCGCCCATCAGCCGCCCGAACACATACAAATCGTACTTCGTAGGCAGCGTACTCTTCGTCGTCGTCACCATAAATGTACCCATCGACTTATCTTGGGGATCCGCCTTAAAGTTAATCGTTCGGGTATCGGTCGCATTCAATAGCTCCACGCTCAAATTCGCCGGCCATTCCATCCCCATCTTACGGCTCTTCCACTGATATCGAAAGACAAACTCCTCGCCCTCGCTCTTCATCGTGCGTTGCGCCAACGTCACTTCGAGCGAAGCCGATGGCTCAGTCGTGGTCGCCACCGGCAGTGCTCCAAACATTCCGGGTGCGGTCACTCCCCGCTGACGGTCCACCACGCCCTGGGTTACCGCTCCATTCACGTTCACCACCATGCCCAACTCGCGCGCGGCACGCGAAACTTTCCGGCCATCCGGCAACGTCGTCTCGCCCATCACCGTTATCTCCGTCAAGGGCAACACTAACCCCGCCTCCGCCGTCAGCACCACCACTCCCCGACGGCTTGAGTTGCGCACCAGCCCCGTCACTGCGTCCACGGTCTCTTCGGGAATCCAGCCACCTTCGGCCCGCAGGCCCTTAGGCAAACCCGGCATCGTCACCTGCACCGGACCGTTGTAACCCCGCCGTTCCACACTTACCGGCACCGCGACTGTGCCCCCCGAAGGTATATTCACGTAGGGCACATTGACCGTAACTTCATATTCATTCGGTGCCGCGCGCGTCAGCAATCGATACCCAAATCCTGGGCCGCCTCGCTCCGCCAGATCCTCCACCGACACCGTAACTTCGTGCAAATCGGCGGGCACCACGAATCGTAAGTAAGGG
Source organism: Bryobacteraceae bacterium (assembly GCA_043776185.1). Classification (GTDB taxonomy): domain Bacteria; phylum Acidobacteriota; class Terriglobia; order Bryobacterales; family Bryobacteraceae; genus JALHNI01. Next base: position 2,956 of record JAYVRS010000862.1, read on the forward strand.
TCGCCCGCCGTGCGCGATTCAAACTGTACCGTGTTTACTCCCAACAATACCGAGGCATCGCCCGCCGACGCCAATCGCTTGCCCTTCCCATCCCGCAAAGTAATCACGCCCGCCATTCGGGATGTTCCTAACTCGCGCGCCTGAATCTCGAACATCAACACCTGCCCGGCTTCTACGACTAACTTGTAACTATCCACTTCACCGGACTTACTCAAGCGCCCATTCATCACCGATGGCACAGTCAATATGCCGGCCGCTTCGTGTAGCTCCGGCTCATCGCCTACTGCGACGGGCAACGGCAGGGTCACCGCATCCGGCAGATTCACCAAACCAGTCCGGCCCGACAGATGTCCCGTCACCGAGGTTCCCGACACCGCAAAAGTCGTCTTACTGCCCCGCCGCCCTCCTAAGGGAAACAACTCCGTGGGATAGCTAAATTGACCAGCCTTCAACCGGTAAAAATTCGCCGTCTGCGTGCTGAATCGCGCGTCATGCACCTCCACGTAGTAGTAACCTGCCGCCGGAAAAGTCACCTCGACTCGCGCGTCCAGCCCCACCAACGCCGCATCCTCGCTACGCGCCAAAAGACGACCCTGCCCATCGGTCACACGAATCACCGGATCAATCGCTGACCCGCAACGTCGGGCCTCCACCTCAAACACCCGCCGCTCGCCGGCTTTCGCCTGCACGCGAAACAGATCCCTCTCGGCTCCTCGCAGCGTGCCGTTCACCGTAATATTCGCCGCCGGTAAAGGCTGCGCCGTCTCCATCACATCGTTGCGATTGGGCAATTGACCCGGCTCGCTCTCTTCCTCCGTCATCTCCGGAAATGCGCCAATCGTAAACAGCTGGACATTCGATATACCCTCCGGCGTCTCCACCCGAATCGCATAAACTCCCACGGGAGTCTCACCCTTCGGCTCCACCAAAAATATGGCACTAGTCTGCCCGCGTTCCGCCGCCAAAGGCGTAAACGTCGCTGGTAAGCTCGAATGCACCCGTGCTCCATTACTCAAATTACTACCGGCAATCGCCAGCTTGAAAGGACGCCCTCTCT
>JAYVRS010000863.1:0-3992 GCA_043776185.1 Bryobacteraceae bacterium
TATAAGTACTCGAAGGCGATGGGGCTCAGCGTGTTGGATGCCGAAGGCCAGGAGATTCCGGTGATTATGGGATCCTACGGCATCGGTGTGGAGCGCATCCTGTGTGCCGCGGTGGAGCTTTATCACGACAAGGACGGCATCTCAATGCCGGCTTCGATTGCGCCTTTCGAGGTGGTAATTGTGCCGGTGAATATGGCGGACGATGCGTTGCGCGAGGCGGCTGAGGCACTCTATCTGGAAGCTAAGAGAGCCGGGCTGGACGTGATTCTGGACGACCGGGCGGAGCGCGCGGGTGTGAAGTTTAAGGACGGCGAGTTAGTCGGCATTCCTTGGCGAATTACGATTGGGAAGAAACTGGCGGAGGGCAAAGTGGAGATCTTTGAGCGGCGAGGCAAAGTGTTGCAGGACGTCAATTTGGCCGATGCGGTGGCGTTTATTAAGGCGACCATTTAGGGATTCCGGATGGACTGGGACAAGGTCCGCGCTGAATTTCCCGCGCTGGCGAATTGGACCTATCTGAACACGGCTACGTTTGGGCAATTGCCGATTCGGGCCACTGAGGCGGTTAGCCGGCACTTTGCGCATCGCGACGAGCTGGCTTGCAGCGACTTTCTTTCGTGGTTCGATGACGCGGATCGTCTGCGGGGCAAGATTGGCCAGCTGTTTCATGCCGGTCCGGACGATGTCTGCTTCATTCCGGCGACGGCGCATGCTCTTTCTTTATTGATTAACGGGATTGACTGGAAAGCGGGCGACCGGATTGTCACGCTGTCGCCCGAGTTTCCTAATAATGTTTACTACCCGGCTTTGTTGGCGGCGAGGGGTGTCGAGTTAGTCGAAAAGCCTTGGCCGGTCTACGACGCGATTGACGAACGGACGAAGCTGGTGATCGTCAGTGCCATGAATTACTCCACGGGCTTCCGGCCGCCACTCGCGGAGCTGGGTAAGTTCTTGCGCGAGCGAGGCATTCTTTTCTATGTCGACGGCACGCAGGGGGCGGGTGCTTTTGAGATTGACTTACAGGAGATGGACCCGGATATCTTTGCCGTCCACGGCTATAAGTGGATGAATGCGCCTGGTGGGGCGGGCTTCGCCTATGTGGCGCCTCGGGTGCGTGAATGGCTGCCGCCGATGGTGGTGGGTTGGCGTAGCGACCGGGGCTGGCGCGAGGTGAACCATCTGAACCACGGCGCGCCGACGCTGCCCGCCGGGGCCGAAAAATATGAAGGCGTGATGCTGCCTTCGACGCTGCTGGTGGCCTTGGAGACGTCAATCGATTTGATGCTGGAGCTGGGGATGGCGCAGATTGGGGCGCGCACGCTGGGCTTGTCGCAGTTCGTGCGGGAGGGGTTGGGGAAGCTGGGCGCGGAATTTGCAGACGCGGGGCCTAGCCCGATTGTGGCGGCACGCTGGGCGCACCGTGAGGCGGGGGCGTTGGCGGGGGCGCTGAAGCAGCAGCGCATACTGGTTTCGGCGCGCCATGGTCACTTGCGGATCTCGACCCATTTTTTCAATAACGAGCCAGACGTTAGCCATTGTCTAACGCAACTAGCGCAGCTGTTATGAAACTACTCGCCGAGGTGGTAAAGCTTTTCGGCCGGGCGCTTTGGAGCGCGCATCTGGATGGCTGCTATGCGATTGCGAAGGGCGCGGCTTACTCGGGTTTGCTTTCGTTCTTCCCGGTGCTGACGACGCTGACGGCGATTCTGGTGCAGGCGAACGCTAAGTCGGTTTCGAGTAACTTGGCGAGGTTCTTTTTTGACGTGGTGCCGCCGGGTTCGGAGGAGTTTGTGCTTTACGTTTTTTCAGAACGGGGCACGCGGCCATTTTGGCTATTGGTGGTGGCGACATTGTTGGCGATTTGGGCGGCTTCGGGCGTGATTGTTAGTTTGATGGATGGCTTTCAGGCGGCCTATCGGGTACCTAACACACGGAATTTCTGGCGTCAGAGGGCGATGGCGATCGCGTTGGTGTTTATGGTGGCTTTGCCCGCGATCGGGGCGTCGGCGCTGTTGTTTTTCGGGGAGAGCGTGGAGCGCTCGGTGCTACTGGGTTTGGGTTACGAGACGGAGATGATTGGCACGGGGTTGAAGTGGGTGAGCTCGCTGACCCGCTTGGCCATTATATTCGGGACCGTGGTTTTTGTAACGACGATGCTCTATCGATTTGGCCCGTCGCGTCCACGATCTTTTCGCCGGCTTTGGCCGGGCGCGGTGGTGGCGACATTGCTGTGGATGTTGGCGACTTCGGCTTTTAGTTGGTACGTGCAGAATATCGGCAGTTACAACCTACTTTATGGCAGTATCGGGGCGGTCATTGCGTTGTTGGTGTGGCTTTATTTACTGGCGGGAATTGCGCTGGTGGGGTGCGAGTTTAATGCGGAGGGCGAGCGGGATTGCCGGGTGGGGAAGCGGCCTCGGATTTTTAGTTAGTACGGGGGCAGCAGGCGTGGGGTGCGAATCGCATGCCCAAACATCCCACAGCTAACGCTGTGGGCTAGGCAAGGGTCCAGACCGGAGACATGGGTAACAGTTGACTGGAGATGGGAGTGAGGGTTGATTCCGGCGGCATGCTAAAGAGTGATGCCGTGGAAAGAAGAACGTCCCATGGACCACCGAGTCCGACGGATGCAGGAATACCAGGAAGGCGAGAGCATCACCGCGCTGGCGGAGCATTATGGCTTCTCGCGCAAACGGTTCGACCTGGGCAAGTGAATCATCCGCTCGAAAATGAGTTTTTTATCACACGGTCAAGGCGTTAGCTACCGAATTTGCGAAAACGGCAACGCCGAGAACATGATATTCGAAATATTAGAGACCACTTCAGCGTCCGTATAGCCCTCGGTGGCCCGTAATTTCAGCCAATCTGGGTCGCTACCGAAGGCGCGCCAGTTACGCTCGCGAGCCGCCAAATCATCGTAAGCTAGCATGTAAGTGAGGCTTGGCTGGTTGGGTCCAAATACCGTTTCGCCAAAGAAAACCGGCAGCAGTCCGGTTTTCTTGAAAATGCGAATCTCGCCCATCGTATCGAACATGCTGATCTTCTTACGCAGCGCCCCCCAGTTATTGGCCTCGTAAGTGCGAAGCTCAAAAACACGGACCGGCTTCTTTTCCTCAACAGGAGGCGCGACAATTTGGGGAAAGCCTTCAAAGGCACGCAGTAACTGGGTCTCGACGCGCATGTAACTGAGTCCGGGGAGGGCTTGAAAGGCTTGCGTGGCTTTCTGATACTCGGCGTCGGCGCCAATTTTTTCCCAAGCCTGTTCCATGGCGTAGAGCGAACCATAGGAGCGGGCCGTCAGAATAAAGGGCGTTTCTGGAGCGATGAGGCTGGAGAATACTCCCACGGGTCCGAGGCCGTTGCGGAGGGCCACGGGCAAGTAAGCATTCTTGATGAAGTCGACGACGCGCTGGCGCTGATTCTCGCGCGTGTTGCGGAGCCGGAAGTAGCGTAGCTCAATGTAGGAACTCTCGGGGCGCTTAGGGGCCGGCGTCTGGGCGAGAGCGAGGGGCAGCGTGGAGGTGGCGGCAACCAGGGATCGGCGTTTCATGATCCCCCGATTATATCGGTTAGAAGTGAAGGGGCATCGAAGACTTTCGCAACGGCTGGCGGAGCCAGTTAGGCTTAGATCGAGGACACTTCGATGACCCGCAGACTCTTTCTTGCACTCGGCGCGGCCGCCGCCCCTGACCGCAGTTGGCCGATGGGCGCCTGCACCGCCATCGATGGATACAGCCTGCAGGCTTCTTTGCGCACCATTCGCGAGTTGGCGTTCCCGGTCGTGGAAATTCAATGCATGGGTGAGATTGCCGCCCGGCCAGGTGAATATCCGGGCTTCCAGTTCGATCAACTCAGGGCGACGCAGAAGAAACAAATTGCGCGGGAATTGCGCGGCTTTCGGAACGTAGCCGCCCACTTGCCCTACACCGGCTTGAATTACATGCACCCGGACCCAGCCCAGCGCGCCGCCTCCGTCCGCACCCTCGAAGTCG